>JBDKJC010000286.1:0-5410 GCA_039796815.1 Cyanobacteriota bacterium
TCAAAGTTTTTGAGTTTTTGCTTAGTTTCTAATTCGATAAACATGGGTGGAGTGGCGATCGCTAAACTTGGTTCAATAACTTTATTTTCAAGCAGATCTATCATGGTTAACAAGGCAGCTTGATCCTGACCAATAATAAAGATAGCTTGAGGATACCTATTACCTAAAAGTTCGAGTCCGCTGGCAGCCTTACTTTCATCTTTTACCATATTATTACTATTAGTGGTACAACAGTATACGGGATTCATAAAAGTTTTTTGCAGCTTGGGAACAATACTTACCTGAATCTCTGGTACGTCTACAATAATTGGAGTCATTGCGGTCAGTGCTGCTGCACCCTTAGCCAGCGCACCAGAAGAAAATCTAAGTAGAGACTGGTATTCAAGATCGGCAGTGCAATAGATAACCTGACGTATTATTTCGTATTGAGCAGGAGTAATATTTTCGCTAATTTCGCCGATTTGGCGATCTATTATCGCTAAGGAGGAAGCGTCAGTAAAATTCAAATCCATCCGTTATAAGTCACTATTGTTATTTAAAGAGCAGTTTAAACAGGTTAGCTCAATATTAAGCGATACGTCGGCTTTTTAATGATTAAACTTTCAACCATTGCTTCAGGCTGAATTAAACATTAAAACAACTGCCAGTCTTGACTACTTAATCTTTTCAGCTGATTTAGATGCCGCCTCACGTAAAAGTCATCTAACCTAGACCAATTATGAACTGCGGCAGCCTTAATGCTAATTGCCCAGGCCCAAATATGAGCCACTTGAGTTAAAGCTTGCAGCGAATTTACTTCCGCCTCGGTTAATGGCTGAACATTTTCGTAACCTTCAAAAAAAGCATCTCTTACCTTACGATTAATTCCTGCCCCCAGAGACACCTGTAAAAATTTCGCCAGATCGAAAACACGCCACCCATAGCCACATTGATCGAAATCAAATAAGGTAATTTGATTATCTGTAGTGAAGTGGACATTTCCACTATGGGGATCTCCCCAACAAACGCTCCATAATGGGGCAGTTTTTCTCAGACAGTTTAGCTGCTGTTTAATTTGGTCTATGGTTTCTCGTAAATAAAACCGATCTTGAGTATTATTTCGTAGATAGGGATCGATTGTTGCTACAGAATCGTCTAATAGATATTTCAAGTTGAGACATTGGCGTGGAGTTCGGTTTCTAAACTGAAGAGAAGTTTGGTGAAGTCTACCCAAAGTTTCGCCCATAATGACACTTTGTTCCAGGTTGAGATCGCCTTGGGGAATTTCTCCTGGAGCATAGGGAAAAAGAGCTGCATAGCGATCGCCCTCTACTGCGTGAATAGTGACACACAACTCACCTGACTTGGTTTTTAAAGGACTAGCAATGGGCAAATCATGTCGGTTTAAAAAGTCGAGAAATTCAAGCTCAAACTGGATCTCTGACTGGGAACGCCAATGGTGATGAGAAATCTTGAGAATATAAGATTTGTGTGCTGTTTCGATGAGATAAATGTCACTTAGACCTCGATGCCAGAATAGACATTGATTAATTGCTCCTAGTTCATACTCTGTCAATACACCTTCGATTAAGGCTTGGGGTGAAAGAGTAGAATAGATGGCTGGAAATACACCCATCGCTACCATTGATAATTAAGATCCTTTACTAGCTACAAATTTGCCAATCCTTTGTCGGGGCTAAGTCAAGAATTGAAGATTTAAATCTTAATGCCTTCGCTTAGTAACTAAATCCCTATCTTTAATCAAAAAACTATAGATAAATATTGTTCTTCTAATTTATCTGCTAGTTGGGAAGCCTTTAAGTATCAAACGATACTAAAACTCAATACTTCCAAGATATGTAAGGAAACAATGACTTTATCATTGAACATTGAACATTGAACATTAAAAAGAGGTAACATCAATTTCCCACCAGCGTTGACCAGCTTTAGCTACGCGAGGATTGAAGTGGTGATTGTTGTGCCAACCTTCAGCTTGTTAGCTTGAGTTAATAGATCGTAAAGTCAAAAAGATTATGTTCAACCTTAATCCTAACTATAATCATGGCTACTAACGATAACAACGATCTTCAAGAGTTAAAATCCCTAATTAGCGATCGCTTTGATCGACTCGACCACAAGCTGGATGAAAATAAAGGTAGACTGAAAGCTTTGCAGCAAACTGCTTATGTAATTGTCTATAGTATTGCTTTATCTCTACTTATACTCGGCGCTAAATAATTAACAAGAGTGCCGCACAAACATCTGGGGGTTTCTCAGATATCTATACGGCACTTGGGGTTTAACTTACCATTAATTGTTAATGAACTGACTTAAAACACGACTTTTTTAGCTAAGCCTAAAACTCGTAAGACTTGAATTACCCACCAGGTAACATCAATTTCCCACCAGCGTTGACCAGCTTTAGCTACGCGAGGATTGAAGTGGTGATTATTGTGCCAACCTTCACCATAAGCTAGGATACCCACCCACCAAAGATTAAGAGAACCATCTTCACATTCAAAGTTTTTGTAACCCCAGAAGTGAGTTGCACTATTGACACACCATGTACAGTGCCAGAGAGTTACAGCTCTAACAAAAATACCGTAAACTACCCAAGACCAACCGCCTAAAGCATATAGAGCCAAACCCAAAACAATTTGGAGAGGAATAAAGTTGTCGTTTAACCAACGATAGTAAGGATCTCTGTCGGCGCGGGGTGCATATTTTTGATATTGCTCGTAATCGAAATACTTGTCTTGCTTGTACATCAACCAACCCATGTGACTCCACCAAAAACCTCTTTTTGCTGAGTAGGGATCTTTATCGTTGTCTTCTGTATGAGCATGGTGTAGATTGTGTCCTGCAACCCAGAAAATGGGGCCTCCCTGTAATGCTAGAGCGCCACAGGTAACTAAAATACGTTCCAGCCATTTGGGAACTTCCAAGCTGCGGTGAGTTAAAATGCGGTGATATGCTAAGCAGATACCGATACTACCAGTGAGCCAATGGAAGAAAATTGCTACTCCTAATGCAGACCAGGAGAAGAACCAAGGTGCAGATAAGGCAATCAGATGAAAAGCACCAAAGAAAATAATGTTTACCCAGCATAGCTGTAGTTTCTCTTCTGGTTGAGCCGATACCTGGCTCTTGGGAGCAATCAATTGCTGTGTCATTACTAAACTCGTCCTAAGAATATTTAAAGTTATAGAGTTGAAGCTTTTTAGCGGTTACGCTTTGGGCGCACCATTGAGGACTCTTACTAGGCTTAATATCTAAAAATATTAAATAATAACTTGAGTGAACCCCTAGCTCTTTGGGCATTGTGGACTCTCTCACCTTTTGCAAGTGTCGCTTACATATTGCAGTCTAACAATTTATTTTTAATAATGCAAGCGCTACTTACATGGTTTTGGTTTAAACTTGTGAACAGAAGCACAACCATAAGCACAATTGATTCAGTCAAAATATCGATAAGCAGTTGGAATATATACTGTTTAGGTGATTTAACATAACTATAATTAAAGGCAATTATAAAATTCAAAATGTTTAACTGCCATCTATCAAGAGTAAAGTCAGACAATGCAATCAGACAGTGAAACCAAACAAAATTACCAAATTATCATTATCTAAGTCGTCTTAAACTAATTTGCCTAGATCTCGATTCCCATCTTTTATGCCGACTCCCCAAAAATCCACCAAAGCACGTCTAATTGAAGCAGCTCTAGATTTATTTGCCGAAAGAGGAGTAACAGAAACTACCACCAAAGCAGTAGCCGAACGCGCTCAGGTGAATGAGGTTACATTATTTCGTAATTTTGGCAACAAGTACCGCTTGCTTTTAGCTGTAATTCAAGATTCAGCAGTTTTTGCCAAACTAGTCCATGCTCTTGTAGAACAGGCCAATAGCAAAGATAACGTAGCCGATTTTTTACAGGAATATGCTCAAGAAAGCTTACGTACTTTAAATAAAGCACCCGATCTAGTTCGTTCCATTGTCGGCGAAGCGGGGAATTATCCTGTGGAAAACAGAATGGCGTTGGGGAAAGGTTTAAGCGAGGCAAATCGCTATGTAGCAGATTATTTAGAACAAGCGATCGCTAAAGAAAACTTATCCAGCGATCTAACTTCTGAGCAAATCGTTAATCTTTTGAATTTTTTACTGATCGGCTATTTTATCGTGGAATCCAGTACAGAAGGCTATATCAATTGGTCAGACCACAACAAATTTTTAGACAGCTTAGTAACTTTGTTTTTACAGGGTTCTTTTGTTTCAGAGAGTAAGGTTACAGAAACTAGTATTGTCAAAGTTGAATCACAAGCAATTGCCGATTTACCAGCTAGTTTAGTGCGATCGCTGTTTAAACAAGCTAAGAAAGTAGGTAAGCAAGAATACGCTCTAGTCTATGTTCTATTTGGTGCGGGTTTATCTTTGACTGAAGTTTTACACCTAAAGCGATCGCATTCGATAGTCGAGCCACAGCAGCATCTGCTCCAAGTTAATTATGGACACGAACGGCAAGTCCCCCTGAATCAATGGGTGATGGGTTTTCGTTATGGTTCAAACAGTGTTAATCCTTTAATTCAATGGTTAAAAAGCCGCAAGGATGACCAGCCAGCAATTTTTATTAATGATGCCAGTGATGCTATCAGTGCAGCGGAGTTACAGACAATGTGGCGTAATCTAACGAACGATCTGCTTACCCCTCAAGGAGAGTCTCCTGGAATAAACCAAGCAAGGCAAACTTGGTGTGTGGAAATGTTAATGCGAGGCATGGAAATAGAAGATTTAAGCATTCTCAGCGGAATAGATATCGAACATCTACAACAATATGCCCAAAGAGCAAGAAACAAAGCAGCATTAGAATCAGCAGCAAGGCTTGACAAGAGGACTTGATTGATTACTGATTACCGATCATTGTTCATTGTTCACTGTTCATTGATTAGCTTGAACTCAAGGCAATAGTAACACTAATTAAAACTAGTAAGGCGATCGCAATTAATCCTCGATAGCGATAGAGCCAGTTTTTAACTCCTCGCCAACCTAGCTGACTAGTCGGGATGTCTTTAGTTCCAACTAAGGGAATAGAAGCATCATGAAATAAGGTACAGCTTTTAGCGTCAGGACGTTGAGGAAAATTACAGGTATCATCTAAATGATAGGTACAGCGATCGCATAAACTTGTACCATCTGATGACTGGTATAAAGGCATACCAGGATGACCAAAAGCTTTTAACGGGTTATCACAATAGGGACAACTAAGCGCCTGAGCATCTACAGGCTTGTGACACTGGGGACAGCTAGGCATTTTTGATTACTGATTACTGATTACTGATTACTGATTACTGTTCATTGATTCGAGGGAAATTTGCGGATTTGGTATTCTTTACTTTCAATCATTTTGTATTTAATCTTCATTTCGGCCATAACGTC
>JBDKJC010000287.1:0-5401 GCA_039796815.1 Cyanobacteriota bacterium
GTTAAAACTCGTCCTAAATAATATTTGTAATAGTTATCAACAGCTACTTGTTCATTTTCCAGTAAACCATTAAGGTAGTGTTTTTTAACAGATCCATCGAGGGCAGTAATCAATGTTTTTAAGGGATTATTAACTGTAGTTACTGCCTGCTCCAACTCTTCTCGACGATAGCCATCTGTCAATGCTCGAAACAGGAATTTGGTAATAGCTGAACCTGCATCAATAGCTTCCTTTTTTTGACTTGTATTAAGTCCAGGGAGATCTTGTAAAGATGTACCAATACTATCTATTTCAGAATCAAAATCAGTCAGATCGTTAGCAGCAAGTTTTCCTAATGCTCCCAAATAATCTATGATTACTTTATTAGCATCATTAAGAGCTTTACTGGCAGCCAACGCATTCTTTTGGCAACTTGTTTTAGCTGCTTGGCGATCTTTATCAATTTGTCCATTTTCTGCGTCAGGGGTATTGAGAATGGCTAAATCTGCACTTCGCAAACAAGATTGATAAGCATCACCAGCGATCGCTGGAAAAATAGTTTTGGCGGTTTCTTGTAATTTAGCTAACTCTTGTGCTGCTTTGATATCTTCACTAGAACAACTTCCCAGAATAAATATTAAAGGAATTGAAAGAATTATCAGTTTATGTTTCATAGTATTTTTTAGCCAATTTAATTTTGACTAATAGGCGGAAATAGAAGGTTCGTGCAACGAAGTGCAGCCTCAAGAAAAATGTGATTATTTATACTGTTTTTGAGCTTGATTGATAAGAAATACAAATCATTACTTTACCTAGTTTGTCTCCTTCTAGGCAAAGTATCATGAAGACATAAACACAAGCATGAGGACTTGACCCATGCTACAAACAACCGCCCAACTTCCCTTTTCGGCAAAGTTTTTTTCTCCCCCACCGAAAAAACCATCAACTAGAGAAAGAGAATACCTGCGATCGCCAGAGGTCAAAGCGATGATCCGCGCTGCTAAAAAAGTAGGTCGTCATGGCATCAGGGATGGAGGAATTATTTTACTGATGTTTCGTCACGGCTTGAGAACGGCTGAATTAGTAGCCCTCAAATGGACGCAGATAGATTTAGCGGGTGGTTACATCGAAGTACATAGGGTCAAGAACGGTCGTGACAGCATTCATCCTTTACGTTCTCCAGAACTGAGAGCCTTACGCCAAATCCAGAGAGACTATGCCGATACGAGCTATGTTTTTGTCTCCGAACGCAAAGCTCCTCTCTCAACTCGCTCAATCCGCCACATCATAGCTAGGGCAGGAGAATTAGCTGGTCTGACCTTTCAGGTTCATCCCCATCAACTGCGTCATGCCTGTGGTTATTATCTAGCTGCTCAAGGACATGATACTAGAGCCATTCAGGATTATTTAGGACATAAAAATATTCACCACACAGTCCGCTATACTCAGATGTCACCTCAAAGATTTGAGAACTTTTGGATAGATTAAGTCAGATATTAACTGGAGATATTTTAAGCTACCAATGGTTGCGCTAACCTCGATATCCTCTCCTTCATATCCAACTTAAACAACCCATAAGGATTAACATGACCGAAAATAAGAGGCGTAATTGCCTGTAAATCTCTTGCCGTCAGCCTCTTCGACCAATGCTCCTGTGCGAGTACGCTCTGAATCATTAACGTATTTACATACACCAAACAAATCTGTAATAAGTGCAAAGACAACACCGACAACTCCTGACTCTCCAAACGATTAGAGGCAAATTCACCACCTTTGCCGTAGAAGATAAATTCATTAACCCCATTCCATCTTTCTACCACATTCAAACCCTCATTAATCTCTCTACGCACAGCTTCCGAATCGAGATACTGACAGAGGAAAATAGTTTTAATGACCCTACCCAATTCCATCAAAGCCAGATAGGTAGGATGTTTGAAGGGATTCTTACTAAATCGCTTGAGTATGGCTTCGGTTTCTGCCGTTCCCAACCTCAAAGCAGTGGCATACTTCACCATCTGGTCGTACTGTTGCCGAATCAAGTCCCAGTTTATCGGACGAGTCATGACAGGTTCTAGATTGGGATAGGCATCGGTTTGACCAGCATGAGGGCGATAGAGCTTTTGTACCTTAATCCTTTTGAGCCTGGGCATTAACTGGAAACCCAACAAGTGCGTAAAGGCAAAAGCCACTTCACTTTGACCGTGACTATCCACATAATTTTTCTTCACCTCCATACTGGTACAGTGCTTCAAAACTCCATTAATCATCGCGGAGACTTCACTAGAAGAACAGGTTTTAAGCTGAGAATAGATACAGGTAGAATTCTTCTCAACGTGCCAGTAAATCATTACTCCCCTTCCGCCATAGCGGAGATGATATTGGGTAATCAAATTCTGTGACCAAGCACCAAAATGTTTGCTGTCACTGGCACAGGTAGTAGTTCCTTCTCCCCAGATATGAGGCAACCGAATCTCAAAGGTAGCGTTGACCACTTCCGCTATGGCACTGCGTAACTGGTCTTTGTGGATGTATCGACGGCGGACATAGATTAAATCTTGGTAGTTTTCGCCTTCTATTCCTGTATTAATCCGTTTTAGTCCCGTATTCGTCCCCATGCCAAACAGACAGAGTAACAATCTTTTCTGTAGGGTTTTTCTGTCTAGTATTTCTCTAGTTCCCATACTCTTAAACTTACGGGTAAAATCTACTCGTAAATCTGTTTCCTTGAGAATGTCCAAGAGGCTGGTTTTATGCCAGAGACGGTTAATTTCTCCCTTTAACTGTCTGAGATTAATTGGGTCTGGTAGAGCATCAAAAGGGCTGAGTCTGATTAAGCCTTTATTTCCTTTGCCTCCAATGGTTACGCCTTTATTTCTAGGCATTCCCTTATCTAGTTTTTCTAACCCTTCTTCCATCTGCTGTTGTAAGCCAGAGATAAAAGTTTCTACATCTTCGGGGAGAGTTAAAGCCTGATAGTAAACCTGACGCTTGGTATCAAAATCAGTGGGTAAGTCATCATCAGGATTGCGATAGCGATTAGCTCCAACTAACCAGATTTCCTTACAGCACAGTCTTTCTCTCAGGGCTTTAAGAACACAGATTTCATAGTTGATGCGGTTAATGCGCTCCTGACCCTCGCTGTCTGTTTCCAGTAAAATCTCTTTTGCTCCTGCTTTTAATACTCCATCAATGGGTATCTCTTCAGAGGAGTCGTAATATCTAGCTTTACTGTGGGCGTATTTCTTCAATAATTCCAGAGCTTCAATTACAGGACGATGCAGGTCATTATTAGACCGAAATTCTAGCACTTCTAACAATTGAGGAATCATACGACGGTAGTGATTGGCAAAGGAAGCTCGCATAACATTGTGAACCCTGCGTTTATAAGCCAAACCCGTTGCTTTGTATTCGGCAACCAAATCCTTGAGAGTTTTGAGCGATACCACAGGGAAAATTACTTGTTCGATAACTCCAGAGGGTTCGGCAATAGACACTTCAGCAATCCGATATAGTAAGCCAGTTTTGCCCGAAACCTTTTTGAACTCGTCAATTAATTCCTGATTAATCCGCTTCTCTGCTCTGTTATCAATGCGTTTGATGATAGTCGTCAGTATTTCAATCAGACTATCAGTAATCTCTTGACTGCGTTGGATACAGAAGGCTGCCATCAAGGTGTAGCGGATAGCGGGGGGATGTTGTCTGAGGAGATAGGGAGTTTCTGTGGCTGCTCTATGACGATAGGTTTTTACCAGTTTGGAGGATTTGCCTTCAAACAATTTAGTTGGCAATCCAACAGCGCGAATGCGTTTGAGCTTGGCTATTTCAGTTAGAAAACTACCCAATCCCACCGCACCAGGGTCGGTTTTGAGAAAAGCGAAGTCTGACATTTTGCTCTTTTTATCTGACTGCTCGACAGATTCATCGTTTTCCGTTTCGACCGTAGAGAGGAGAATGTCAATCTGTTCGGTCATCTCTGGAGTGAGTTTATTGAAAGTCTGTTCTGCAAAATCAGCTTCATAAAGAGCGATCGCCCTTTTGATTAACCGTTCTACTTGAGGTTTTGTTGGTGGCTCTAACTGTAATTCTCTAAACCTTTGATAGACAAATTCTGTAATGGCTTCATTTTTTTGCTCGTCGGGTAATATTTCATTAATGAGCCAAGTTACCATTTCTTCTGAATCTTGGACTGAAGCTACTCTAAAATTGAATAAACGACGAATTTCCACCCGATAGACTTTTGCCGAACGTCCTTGCCAATCGTAATCAGAGTAGGAACTTTCTGGGAGGTTTACCTGCGAAGCAATGTAGGAGATAACAACTTGAGAGATGGAGGATTTATCTTCGGGAAAATAGGCGAACAGTTGAAAATGCTTGAGTAGAAGTGCAAAGCCTATTTGATTGCCACCTACCTTTTTCTTTGTCAGTTCTAACTCTTGGGGTAATAGCGTCCAATTTTCTATAAGTTCTTCTGTGTCCCAGTTTGATTTAACCATTTATCTCCGATTCACTGCTGAAATTCAGCATAGGAGAAGAGGTGACGATCCGATTTAAAGTTCACAATGAATGCAGATTTGAAGCTAACTGTCAAATGCCTCAAACGAAGTATATTTGTAAATCTTATTGAATGGTCGAAAAATGGGGTGGAGTTAGTTAGAGTAATCGAGATGCTGAAAAGCATATAGGGTAATGGTTTTAGCGACAGGCTGCACTTCGTTGCACGAACCTTCTATTTCCGCCAATTGATGAAAACCAGCCCACTATCTTGAGGAAATTAACGACGATTGAGAATAAGGTTGATACTTTAATCGAACGTAATCAATAGATGGAAAAAGTTCAAGTTGTCAGTCATATGCAATCGCCAGACTCGCCAAACTAAGAATATCTAGCCCAGGATTATTTTATTCTGACCTTAATCTTTTACTTTGGCTTAATTAATTAGATATAGGTGCGACTTGAATCAGACATTGCCATATCAGCAGTGCTAAATGAGATAATACAATTGAAAAGGAAGCCTCCCGACGACCAATCCAGAAGCTTCCCTTAGTTAAAAACTTAATTACAGTATACCAATGACAAGTAGTAACGGAAACAATAGCGATCGCCTAGACAGAATTGAAAGACTGTTAGAATCAGTGACCCAAAGAACGGATTCTAACGCTCGTACTATTCAGGGAATACTCGATGCTAGAGCTACCGAAAGGCTCGAACATGAAGAAAAAATGGCGGTTATGGCGGATGCCATACAGCGTCTCGTCAGAATTGAAGAGGCTCAAAATAGAATGCTAGCTGGAATTGGGCGGAAATAGAAGGTTCGTGCAACGAAGTGCAGCCTCAAGAAAAATGTGATTATTTATACTGTTTTTGAGCTTGATTGATAAGAAATACAAATCATTACTTTACCTAGTTTGTCTCCTTCTAGGCA
>JBDKJC010000288.1:0-5391 GCA_039796815.1 Cyanobacteriota bacterium
AAAGAGTAATGCGATCGATACGAGCAACAGCTCGATGCGATTAGAAAGTACACCTTATATTCTCCCTGGAACTTAATCTCAGATGCCTGTTGAACTATATCATCTGATTGCTTTTCTCACCTCTGTTACCTTCGTTTTATGGACGATACCCGATGTCAAAACTTTGGGTTTAAAATTGGGTATCGTCGATCGACCAAATGCCAGGAAGATTCACCAGAACCCCGTTGTCC
Source organism: Cyanobacteriota bacterium (assembly GCA_039796815.1). Taxonomy (GTDB): domain Bacteria; phylum Cyanobacteriota; class Cyanobacteriia; order Cyanobacteriales; family Xenococcaceae; genus Waterburya. The sequence goes on from JBDKJC010000288.1 coordinate 231, forward strand.
GTGTGGGCGGGGTTTCTATTTTTGCTGGCACAATCGCTGCTCTAGTTATTGTCTGGCTGCTAGGGGGATTTTCAGCCCTCGCTCCTGATAAAGCAATAGAAGTCTGGGCGGTAATTGTCGGCAGTATTTTATTTTTTGGTATTGGTTTTGCTGACGATTTGTTTAATCTCACCCCCATTTCACGATTACTAATGCAAGTTGCCGTGGCTACTGGTTGTTGGTATCTGGGAGTACGGATCGATTTTGTCTCTTTTCCGATTTATTCTCTGGTTAAAATCTATTGGCTGAGTCTTCCTGTTACCGTAGTCTGGCTTGTGGGTATGGCAAATGCAATTAACTGGATTGATGGGGTTGATGGCTTGGCGGCTGGGGTTTCAGGGATTGCTGCCTTTGTGATGTTGGTCGTTACTTTATTTATGGATCAGCCTGCTGCTGGTCTAATTGCCGCAGCGATGGCAGGGGGCGCACTGGGATTTCTCCGCTATAATTTCAATCCCGCCCAGATCTTTATGGGCGATGGAGGAGCTTATTTTATGGGCTTTACCCTGGCAGCAGTCGGCGTAATTGGCTTGGTTAAAACTACTGCTATTACCGCTGTTCTCTTGCCCTATTTAATTTTGGCAGTTCCGATTCTCGATATGTCGGCGGTAATTTTTTCTCGCATCAGTAAAGGAAAATCCCCTTTTATTGCCGATAAAAGCCATCTGCATCACTGGTTACTTAAAACGGGAATTTCTCAACGTCAGACTGTATTGTTTATTTATACCCTAACTTTTTGGGTTGGTAGTCTAGCGCTGGGCTTTTCCAATATTCCTAGCGGTTGGGGCTATGCAATTGGCGCAACAATGCTATTAGCTTGGCAACTTTGGCAAGTTCGGCAAGTCTGGAAAGAAGGACGCAGCAATAACCGCTAACAATATTAATCAATCAAATCGATAAATTAAATCAATGAGCGCAGAAGTTATTTGTATTGGTACAGAACTACTTTTAGGCGATATTTTAAACACCAACTGTCAATATTTAGCCCAAGAATTAGCTAACTTAGGTATTCCTCACTACTATCAAACGGTGGTGGGAGACAACGTAGAACGTATTCATCAGGTCATTGCGATCGCCATTAAACGCTCTTCAATTTTAATTTTTACTGGTGGTTTAGGTCCAACTCCTGACGATTTAACTACCGAGACAATTGCCAGTTTTTTTAATACTCCTTTACAAGAAGAAGCAGCAATTATTGAAGATATTACCAGTAAATTTGTTTCAGTAGGGCGAGTTATGTCTCCCAGCAACCGCAAACAGGCTCTTATTCCTCAAGGCGCAACCACTTTACCCAATCCGATAGGGACAGCCCCAGGGATTATTTGGCAGCCTCAGTCGGGTCTTACCATTATGACCTTTCCAGGAGTGCCTTCCGAGATGCATCGTATGTGGCAAGATACTGCTGTTCCCTTTCTTAAAAGCCAAGGTTGGGGTCAAGATACTATTTATAGTGAAATGATGCGCTTTCGGGGTATTGGGGAATCGGCTCTGGCGGAGAAAGTAGCTCACCTGTTTGATTCTCGTAATCCTACCGTTGCTCCCTATGCAGGTAAAGGTGAAGTACGTCTACGGATATCTGCTAAAGCAAGTTCTCAACAAGAAGCAGCCGCCATGATTAAACCTGTGGCTACAGAAATTAAGCAGCTTGCTGGGTTAGATTATTTTGGTAGTGACGAAGAGACCCTTGCAGCCGTAGTCGGTAAATTATTAACTAATGCCCAGCAAACTCTTAGCATTGCTGAATCTTGTACTGGGGGAGGTTTAGGAGCAATGCTGACCGAGATTCCTGGTAGCTCTAACTATTTTTGGGGTGGCGTAATTGCTTATGCTAATCAGATTAAGCAGGCTCTTTTAAACGTAAATAGCCAAGATTTAGCCGACTATGGGGCGGTGAGCGATACTGTAGCGAAGCAAATGGCTTTGGGGGTTAAACAGCGCTTACAAACGGACTGGGGGATTAGTATTACTGGCATAGCAGGACCGAGTGGCGATACGACCGATAAACCTGTAGGGCTGGTGTACATCGGCATAGCTACCCCTGAAAACGAAAGCTTTAGTTATGATTATCGTTTTGGTCAACAAAGAGGTCGGGAGTTAGTGCGCTATCTAAGTTCTTGTACTGCTCTAGATTTGTTACGACGCAATCTAATCAAACGTAGTTTGTTGGTTTAAAAGCGCAAATTTTCATCTCGACTTAATAGTTGAGCTTCCAAAATTCTGGCTCAAGATCGCTAAAGATAGAAAACTGATGGCTGTTAACTTCCTCTAAATAATCAATCAAAGATATTTATTTAATTTATTTAGCTCAAATCTTGTTTTGTTCTGCCGTGTAGCCAATCATAAATGCGATCTAACTCTTCTAGTGTTACTAGACCATATTGCCACAGAATCATGGGAATAGGGGCAGGATGCTCTTCTACAGAGCGTTGCACAGTTTCGATGGAATCATTAGACAGCGCTAACTCTTCTTTTAAAAACTTGATAAAATTGCTGTATATGGTTGGTTTCATGATGGGTTCACTTTATTATTGAGCTTTAAAATTGAATTATTTATAATTCTACTGACCCAGAAATCTAATCTTAGCTATCTCTCCTAAGAAAGTTTTTGCTTTTGTTAAATATTTTTTAGTTTTACCTGGGTTTTTAATTACCAAAAAATCGAGTTAAAGCTTGAGATATTTACTTTTAGCATTTATTTTGAGCTTTAAGCCAAATTAAATCCAAAAGTATTATGCTTTTATGGCAGAAACGATGGTCATTAAAATCTTAGGTTTCTAATAATGACACACATATCCTAATACGTAAAACTACTTAATAAAACTATGTACTGAGAAAGATAATATTTATTGGCGAATTTTAACTCTTTCGATCGATAGATTAATTGGGATGCACTCCGCGCTGGCTGCGCCAATCGCGATAAAATCTACATAAAATCTTAATATTTTTGCCCCTCAACTATCAGCTTGCACTAACTATGATTATTCTCGTAAGACATAGCCAATCCCTCTGACAGTTTGAATTAACCTTTTCTGATTTTGACTTTCAATTTTAAGACGTAAATAGCGAATATATACTTCAATCACATTAGATTCACCACGGTAATCATATCCCCAAACATTTTCAATAATTTCTTCTCTAGTCATTACTTGTTGAGGATTTGACATTAGATATTTCAGCAATTCAAATTCTTTCATTGTTAGTCCAATTACCCGATCGCCTCTAATTGCTTGGCGAGTGCTTAAGTCTAAAATTAATCCACCAAACCTTAACTGCTCAGAAACATCAGTTTTTGTCTGAAGGTATAAATCGATCTGCTCGAGTAATTTATCTTTTTGATAAGGCTTCAACAAGTAATCATCAGCTCCTGCTTCGAGGCAAGCAACTCGTTCAGCTACAGTTTCCTGTTCAACCAACATCAATATAGGTATATGCTCTCCTGCACGACGCAACTGACGACATAAATCAAATCCAGCTTTGCCTGTAAAACTACGATCGACAATTACCATTACTGGTTGATAAGCACTTAATTTAGACCATCCCTTCAAAGCTGTCTCCACCACAGGTAAATAACCTAAGGTTTTAAGATCTAGACTTGCCTGGTGAGCAAAAATATCGTCGGTCAGCAGTAGAATTGATAGATCGGCGGTGCTGTAATTATTTACCAAAATCTTAAACTCCTACGACAACAATCAGGTTAATGCTAGTTTAGGGCAATTCTACCGATGTCGGTTTGGCGATATGAGGCAGTCCCCAGCCCAATTTTTCCCGTAGAATACGAAAGAATTCAGGCGATCGCAAACGAATAAACCGTGCGGGATAGATCGATTTTTCCACTAAAATGTGGTCGTCGGGCAAAATATAACAGCCACCATTACCATCAACCACCATCACCATACGGTTGGGAGTGGCAGGAAAAACTTTGACGGGTTCGCGATCGCTAAATACCAAGGAGCGAGAAGCCAGGGAATGAGGGCAAATCGGCGCGAGCTGCAATACAGGTACATCAGGCGTTAATACTGGTCCTCCTGCACTCAAAGCATAAGCAGTTGAGCCAGTAGGAGTAGAAATAATAATCCCGTCCGCTGCAACATCTACAGGGGCATGGTCGCCAATTTTTACTTCAAAATGACACATGCTAGTTAAGGGTTCTCGATGTAAAACCATTTCGTTGAGGCTAAGAGCTTCCCACAATAGAGTGTCATGACGAAATACTTTTACTGCCAACATAGAACGCTCTTCGATTTGATATTCTCCAGCGATTAACTGTTCTAAATCTTCGCTCAAATGACTCAGGTAACTTTCGGTTAAAAAACCCATGTGTCCTGTGTTAACAGTCAACAGAGGAATATGATAAGGAGCAAGTTGCCGAAATGCAGATAGAACCGTACCATCTCCACCCAAAACAATTGCAAACTTGACACTAGGATCGAAGTTAGCAGGGGTTAACTGCTCAATTCGGGTGTGACACACAGGACTATTAGGAGTCGAATATTCTAAGATTCCTCCCATACCAGTAGCCAGACAGACATCCCAGCCAGAATAAGTTAACTTTTCTGTAATTTCTGAGGCAATCTTGCAGGCGATCGGCTTAATATCGTTATAAATAATGCCGGCTTTTGGCTTTGGCACAACTACTTACTATCCCGTACTAATCTGGTCTTGATATTGAAAAGCTTTTATATATTTATCTACAAGTTATATACAAGTTGAAAAAATTTTGTCGGTACTAACCTTAAGTTGAGTTTAAGGCAATTCTTGGCTCGATCTTTGATTTTTACCTGTTGCCTAAAACTCGTAATCATATTTAAATTTAGAGTCATTGACTACAGCCTATCGTGGAGCAGCTAAAAATAACAGTCTATTTTGCTAATTATTATTAATTGAAATTAAGACTCTCACAAAGTACCAACAAAATCAAATTATAGATCGATAAAAATAAGCTCCCCAGTTAGAGGAGCTTATCGATCGGGTCTAAAGGAATGTAAACTTTAATCCACTTCGCTAATTAAAGAGCGTTACCACGAGGTAATACTTCTTCTGGGAATTCAAAGTTTTGATGTGGTTGGTCTTGTGTTGCCATCCATGCTCTTAGACCTTCATTGAGCAAGATGTTTTTGGTGTA
>JBDKJC010000289.1:0-5389 GCA_039796815.1 Cyanobacteriota bacterium
TTAAAGATTCTAGTACGAACGGAACCAAAATAAATGGTCAATTAATTCATCAATCAAGCAAATCTAATGCTCCCGATCCTTCGATCGCTTTGCTGAATCAAGATGATGTAATTGAAATTAGACCGTATAAAATCAGGACAAATTTAATTTCAAGTTTGCCTCCAACACAAGTCCCTTTTCCACAACCATCAACAACGGTGATTCCACAACCGTTAACAGTTCCAATTTCCAATTCCGAACTCTCGACCACAACAATTCCCGATTCATTTGTTTCAGACATATATTTCAATCCAGAAACCGATATTCTCGAACCAGCATCAGTTTTAACTCCAACTCCAACTCCAATAGAGTCATTTCCGCCAGCACAATTTCTCGAACCACGGCAAGTAAATGTTCAAGATCTTCATGCAACGGGAGTTGCAGTTAAAGAAGATTGGGATTATGTTGCTGTTGGTGGTGGTTTTGGCAGTTTTGCTTGGGTAGATCATTTACGAATTTTTGGTGTTAAAGCCGACCAAATTGCAGTTGTTGGTTTAGGGAAAAAACCTTACGAAAGATATCAATACTTGTGTAACAACTCTCAAATTCCTCCTCATGAACGGTTGAGATCGGGTTCTGATTCTTGCCCCGATAACATCTGGGGTTGGCCAGGGTATGCTTGGCGAGAAGCTTGGAGTGATTTTTTATCATTAAGATGGGGCAGCGCAATCAAAAGTTTGTGGCAAGTGTTTGCTGAACCTGTTTTTGCCAATACTTACACACCAAAATCTGGGAAGGTATTTGCTTCGGTCGACCGCGAAGCCGATAGAATTGGCTGGTGGAAGATGCTTAAATACGGACGGATTCGTGGTATTCGCCTAACTGATGATGGCAGATATGCGATCGCTTACTCCATTCCCAATCAAAAAACTCGGCAACATTGTTACATTGTTGCACGATATGTGCATATTGCCACAGGTTACCCCGCAGTCAGATTTTTACAAGATTTACAAGATTATCGAACAGCTACAAAGGACTTTGACTCAGTTATTAACGCTTACGAACCACACGATCAAGTTTATGAGACATTAGAGCGTGAGGGAGGAACAGTCATTGTCAGAGGCAAAGGAATTGTCGCTTCTCGTATTATGCAACGGCTCTACGAAGCTCGTAACAGAAATCCGAAAAAAAATATTTCGATTATCCACCTTTCTCGTAGTCCTGTGGCTAAAGGGACTAAATTTGATGTTGCCCGCAGAAAAGTTGAAAATCATTGGGAATTTCAACCCTATAACTGGCCCAAAGGAACTTGGGGAGGCGATATGCGAAAAATGTTGGAATCAGCTTCTTCAGAAAAACGTCGTGAATTACTCAACGCCTGGGATGGGACAACTACCGCAGATCGTAGCGATTGGCGGAGGATAATTCAACAGGGTTTAGATGAAGGTTGGTATGTGCTTTATTTTGGCGAAATTAAAAAAGTAGAACAACATGGCGATGGTAAGCCTTTAGCTTTTTTTGAAGCGAATACTCTAACTAAGTTGCAAGGCAACAATGAAATGCTACAAATCAAAGCTGATTTTATTATTGACTGTACGGGCTTAGAATCAAAACCGAAAGCGAATCCTTTATTAAATGATTTACTGACCCACTATAGTTTACCTCTTAACTCAATGGGTCGTATACAAGTTGAAAACGATTTTGAAATTAGAGATTTACGTAACGGGAAAGGCAAAATGTTTGCTGCGGGGATTATAACTTTAGGCGGGCCCTATGCTCCAGTAGATACTTTCTTGGGGTTGCAATATGCAGCCCAAAAGTCGGTTGATGCGCTGGTCAAAGCCAGGGCTCCAAAACTTCGTTATCTCAATACTTATAGCTCTTTTATACAGTGGTGTAAATGGGTCTTTAACAAAGAACCCTAACGAGACTTAGACAAAATTCAACTTGTTGGGTTGAAATAATCGAAATCGGTAGTGTGGGCGACGCGACCCTAAAGAATAAGCTATCGCGTCAGCTAGTACTTTAGTGCATTGCCCACGCTACTTAAAGAAACTGTATCAAATTGTTTGAGAGGTTGTTCTGTCTGTTTTTGCTCTAATAATCTATTATCTTGATGTTTAAACAATAAAGGTCTAATCCAAGGTGTAACAATTTCACTAATTAAAATAATCAATCCAATTACACATAAAGAGATTAAAACTGGTTTATTTTTTAGATTGCTAGAGAGAAAATTTGAAGTATTATCGTTACTGTTCTGGTAATTACTAGGATTATTGCTATTGTTTTGATTGTCTATTGTTTTTCGGTCTGTGTTTTTTTCTACTATCTTAAAAACTAGTTGTGAAGAAGAAGAATTAACATTCTGGCTATTAGTTAGATGCTGAGTCTTAGCTGGTAATGCTTCTGTTGATTGTATTGTTTTATTGTTGACAGTAGGTGGTAATGGTTCGGTTGGTTGTACAGGCTGTATAGGTTGTGCAGGTCGTACTGGTTGTATAGGTTGTAGTGTTTTATTGTTGAGAGTAGAAGATTTTTGTTGTGAATAATTAACTATATGTGTCAGGGGATCGTTTCTCCTAGAATCGATCGCTTTTAAAACCTCAGAGGCTGATTGATAACGTTTTTTATGGTCACTTTTGACCATTTTGTTGAGTATGGCAAGCAAAGGGGGATCTATATGATTAAAAGGTCGATCTAAAATAATATTATCTTGACTGTTCCTTTTAATAGCAATAGGACTAATTTTAGTGATTAATTGAAGAGCCGTCATTCCTAGTGCATAAATATCACTATTTAATAAAGGCTTCCCTAGTTTTTGTTCTCGAGGAGCATATTCAGCCGTAGCAATTCTCGTACCTGTGGCTGGACTTAAAACTTGATTTTCTTGAGAAGAATTAACGTTATTTTGAGAAACATTGAGTTGTTTTACTGCTCCAAAATCAATGACAACTATTTTGCAATTAAGATCACTTTTGATTAAATTAGCAGGTTTAATATCTCGGTGAATAATATTATTTTTATGGAGTTTTTCTAGGACAGACAAAACGTCCCAAAGAAACCGAGAAAGACTTTCCGCATCCCAAGTTTCATGAATTAATTTATCTAAAGTTTTTCCTTGAATATATTCTTGTACAATATAATAGTTATCGCCTGCTTCAAAGTATTCAATAAAGTCAGGAATTTGTTCGGCTTCTTTTAATTCTTTGAGGGTATTAGCTTCCCTATGAAATAATCTTTTAGCTGTAGATATTTCTGCATTGTAGGGATTAAGTTGTTTGATTACACATAAAGAGTTAGCATTTGTTTGATCTTCAGCTAGATAAGTAATCCCAAAACCACCTCTCCCGATTTCTCGTGTGACTTTATATCGATTATTTAGTATTTTTTGAGACATTTTAATTTTTTCTTTATTTTCTTTATAAAAGTTAGGTTGTATGAAAGGCTTATATTTAGCTTTAATATTTTAGAAAAGTTTAATAGTTAAAACTCTTAATTGCATAGGTCATTACACTTTGACATATAAACCAAGATAATTAACTCAATAATATGCAAATATGCAAAAAATTGTAACTAGATAGTATATTTCTAATTTACCAGAAACTACTATAGAATAAAAATTTCAATCAATAAAAATTAAACATTAAAATACTTATGACTCCTACTTTACTCGGACGCTGGCAAACTAGATTTTTTCTTTTAGCAACTGTTGGCGTAATAGTTACTTTATTCTTTTATGGCGGATTATTAGGTTCTCATGAGGGAAGCCCAGTCTATTTTTGGATACTAATCTATGTTGGCATTTTTGGCTTTTTCTGGGACATACTTTACAATTACCTGCAAAAATTTCTTTGGGATCATGATTGGCCCGGTGCGATACAATTTATTGCTTGTATTGCCGAAGGAATAGTCTTGGGATTGTCTCTTCAGTATATCGGACTACCCCTAGTCAATAATTTTGATGTTGCTGAGTTTATCTTTCACTATTCTTTAGTCAGCTTTTTCGCCTTTCTCACTTCTTGGGTAATCATGCGATTATTGTTTCCTCGTTGGCGTTTTAGGGGTGGAGTCTGGATTGGTGGTTAATGGGTCGGTCGTGTTTTGAAGTTGTCAATGATCGATATTTCAATTTGCTGTTTTCTAACTCAACAAGCGATCGCTTCTGTAGTTTTTTTGCTGGCTTTTCCACAAAATCTCGAAGCTTAGTAGAATATATGTTCTATAGTTATGCTGTAAGAGTCAAAAGTTAAATGGCAGAAGTAAACAACTTACCTCCAACTAGTATTGAGGCGGAAGAAGCGATCCTGGGGGGAATTCTGTTCGATCCCGAAGCGATTACCAGGGTAGGAGAACTAGTCGTTAAAGATGCTTTTTATGTCAAAGCACATCAAGAAATTTATTACGCAGCACTATGTCTCAATCTTAAAGGTAAGCCGACGGATTTTATCTCTGTTAGTACATATTTAAGCGATCGCAATTTACTAGAACAGGTAGGTGGAACAACTAAATTAGCACAGTTACTTAACCGCACGGTGTCGGCAGTTAATGTGGATCGCTATGCCAAGCTGATTATGGACAAGTATGTCCGTCGTCAGTTAATTACATCGGGACATGAAATTGTCGATCTCGGATACGATAACACCTCAGAATTAGAAGTTGCCCTAGATGCAGCGGAACAAAAAATATTTCGTTTAACTCAAGAACGTCCTCAAGAGGGTTTAGTTCCCATCGCCGAAACTCTGGTTAATACGTTTAATACGATTGAAGAACTGCACCAGGAAACAGCTCTACCTGGTATCCCTTCTGGCTATTATGATTTGGATGCGATGACTAGTGGTTTTAGTCGTTCTGACTTAATTATTATCGCTGGTAGACCATCAATGGGGAAGACAGCGTTTTCTCTCTGCGTAGCTTCAAATATCGCTAGGGATTCTAAGTTACCCATTGCCGTTTTTAGTTTAGAAATGTCGCGAGAACAGCTAACCCAGAGATTACTATCTGGTGAAGCGAGGATTCCCAGTAACCGTCTACGTTCAGGGAGAATTGCCCAAAACGAGTTTGGACAGCTAATTGATGGAGTCGAAAGACTTTCCGAACTGCCGATTTATATAGACGATACCGCTAACTTAACAGTGATGCAAATGCGATCGCAAGTACGCCGTCTACAAGCACAACAAACATCTCCTCTGGGTTTAATAATGATCGATTATCTTCAGTTAATGGAAGGGGGAGATAATGACAACCGCGTACAGCAGCTTTCTAAAATGACGCGGAGTTTAAAAGGTTTAGCTAGAGAGTTAAATGTGCCGATTGTGGCATTATCTCAGTTAAGTCGAGGAGTCGAACAAAGAACTAATAAACGCCCAATGCTGTCTGACTTACGTGAGTCGGGATCGATTGAGCAAGACGC
>JBDKJC010000290.1:0-5384 GCA_039796815.1 Cyanobacteriota bacterium
AAACAACTTCCTCTCTATCATCTGGCGGCAGGAACAGCGGTTTTACTCCGTATTTTGATTATCTTCCCCTTGTTGGATAAGTTAGCTGTTGACTATCGCATTAATACGATAATTGGAGTTTTAGTTAGTGCAATAGTAAACTATCTAATTAGCGATCGCCTCGTATTTAAAGATCGAGATGGTGGTTTGCATCATCCTGAAGGACTAGAGGATTCTCAAGATCAGAAGCTAGAGCAAAACAGGAGAATTGAATTTTCCTCAGTTAAACTCTTTTCAATTGTTATTCCTGCTTATAACGAAGAAGGTAGTATTACCAAAACTATCAGAGCTTTAAGTCAAACTCTGCTTGCTGCTGAAATTCCTTACGAAATCCTCGTAATTAACGATAACAGTCGCGATCGCACTGAAGCAATTTTACAGGAGATCGCTGCTCAGGATGCTCGTGTTCGTTATCTAAATAGCTACTATCCTAATGGTTTTGGCTTTGCCGTCCGCTGTGGTATGGAAAACTTTTCGGGAGACGCTGTAGCCGTGGTGATGGCAGATAGTTCAGATTCACCTGATGATTTAGTTCGCTACTATTTTAAACTGCAAGAAGGCTATGAATGTGTATTTGGCTCTCGTTTTGTTAAAGGAGGACGGATCATTGATTACCCTATTCACAAGCTGACAATCAATCGCTTGGCAAATTTATTCCTGAAAATTCTTTTTGGACTAGATTACAATGATACAACTAATGCTTTTAAAGCCTATCGTCGCAACGTAGTTGAAGGAATTTTTCCGCTGATCTCTCATCATTTTAATCTAACTGTAGAAATGCCCCTCAAAGCAATTATTCGTGGTTATTCCTACACTACTATTCCTATTTCCTGGCAGAATCGACAAACAGGAGTCTCAAAACTAAAAATCAAAGAAATGGGTAGTCGTTATTTATTTATCGCCCTTTATCTCTTTCTGGAAAAAATGTTGTCTCGTGGGGACTATGTTCGTCGGCAGCACAAAATTATTCCTCAAGGCAATTTTATTAATCAAAAGTGAAAATGTGAAAATTTTTCATTTTCATCAAGTTATCTCAAGCTAAGAGCTAAGAGCTAAAAGCTAAAAGCTAAAACGAGTAAAATTGAACGAAGCTAATTCTATAGCGAGAAAAAACACATGAGCGATCGCATTTTAATTTCAGGAGGTGCTGGTTTTGTTGGCAGTTCCCTCGCCATTGGTTTGAAGCAACTGCATCCTGATTGGCAAATTATTTGTCTAGATAACCTCCGCCGTAGAGGCTCGGAATTAAATCTATCCCGATTTAAGGCATTAGGAATTGAGTTTCTCCATGGGGATGTGCGATCGCCTAGTGATTTAGATACTGAAACCCTCAAAATTGACACGATCATTGATTGCTCGGCAGAACCTTCCGTCCTAGCTGGTTTGAGTTCGCCCCAATATGTTTTAGACACCAACCTAGTCGGTACAATCAACTTATTAGAATTAGCCAGAAAAAACCAGGCAAGTCTCATATTTTTATCCACCAGTCGAGTTTATTCCATTGAGCCATTATCAAGTTTAAACATCATCGAACAGTCTACGAGACTAGAATTAGACCAGGAGCAAACTATACCTGGAGTTTCTTGGCAAGGGATCACCGAAGATTTTCCCCTAAACGGCTATCGTTCTCTATACGGCGCTACCAAACTAGCTTCAGAACTATTAATTAGTGAGTACCGTCAGGCTTATGGACTGAGAGCTATTATCAATCGCTGTGGGGTCTTAACTGGCCCTTGGCAAATGGGAAAAGTCGATCAGGGGGTAATTGTTCTTTGGGTTGCTGCTCATTATTTCCAAAAATCGCTTAAATATATCGGGTATGGAGGCACTGGCAAACAATTAAGGGATTTTCTGCACATCAATGATTTATTGAGACTAGTTAACTACCAATTGAGTAATTTCGATGCCCTTGATGGCGACGTGCTGAATGTCGGAGGAGGTCGAACCAGTAATTTTTCTTTGCAGGAAATGACGCAAATATGTCAGGAAATTACAGGCAATAAAATTGAGATTCAGGCAGTAGACCAAGCCAGATCGGGAGATGTACCGATTTTTCTGACCGATTGCGATCGCCTCAAACAAAAAACTCAATGGCAGCCAGAAATTAAACCAGAACAAACTTTTCTCGACATTTATGATTGGATTGTTACTCATGAAGCTAGTCTCAAGCCTATATTTTCCTAACTGATTACTGATTACTGATTACTGATTAAAATTCTTCAAGATCAGTTGATTTAATTATTTCAGATAACCGAGGTTCACAATACCATCAGCAATCGATATTTAATATTACATATTTGTTAACCGCGTGTAACTTTTTTTGTAGGGACATGGGGATTTGTAAATTTGGGAGCTGCAAATTAATCATCCACGTATCTACTATATTTTGAGGCATTTTTAATATTTATTTTTACTGTTTGTATAGAAAACTAAAGTTTTAAAGCGAATTTTGTAGCAACTATAGCCATATTGAGATCGGGTATTCCATATTGTTGGCTGCAAACACATAATCTATGAAGTAAGTATCATGGCTAATATTTCAGGAACTACTGATAATGACTTTTCTGAAGGAACGGTAGGAAAAGACACGATTAGGGGTGCAGATAGTAATGATTTTCTCTTTGGTTTGGAAGGAGATGATAGTATTCGTGGCGACGCGGGTAGTGATGCCTTGTTCGGGGGGAATGATATAGACATCCTTCTGGGAGGTAACGACAATGACCTCTTAGATGGTGGCATAGGTGCTGATACTCTGCGAGGAGGATCGGGATCCGATCAATTGATTGGAGGTGAAGGTTTAGATTCACTCGTTGGCGAGTCAGGTAATGATACTTTGTACGGCGGCTTAAACAATGATACTCTGACAGGATCTTCGGGTGATGATGTTCTGCAAGGTGGCGCTGGTGAAGATCGAATTGACGGTGGTTCAGGAAGCAATATAGTCTATGGTGGCGATGATGCCGACTTGTTTGTCTTAACCAGTGGTGGCAATAGCAAGATCATGGATTTTGCAGACGGTTCCGATAAAATCTCCCTGGGAAGTGGTTTAAACTTTGACAGCTTAGATATTCAAGATAACAACGGAGATACTGAAATTATTAATTCTAATGGAGAGGTTATTGGTTTAATCTCCAATACTGCCTCTTCTGACTTAACCGCCACAGATTTTGCGTAACAAACCTTCTTGAAGGAGCGATCGCTTAGCGCTGGGCGATCGCTCTATATGAGAAAAGCCTACTGATTATTCTAGCGAATTTAAAGTAAGTTCAGGTTAAAGGTGCAATCATATTTAAGTATAGTAACTATTCTTAAAATTACTCGGCAAAATTATGAATTTTTTGTTTGGTCGAGAGATAGCTAATAACCTGGAAATTGCTGAATCACGAGAATGGCTGATCGCCAATGGCATTGGCGGTTATGGATCTGGTACTATCTCAGGCAGCTTAACTAGAAACTATCATGGTTTATTAGTTGCTGCCTTAGAACCCCCAGTGGCAAGAACTTTGCTCCTGACTAAGCTAGAAGAAACGGTTAACTATCACGGACAATCTTATGAATTAACGACAAATCGTTGGCTAGATAATGCGATCGCGCCTCTAGGTTATCTTCAGATTGAAAGTTTCCGTTTAGAAGGTACAACTCCAATTTGGAATTTTGCCTTTGCTGATGGTCTATTATCCAAGCGGATCTGGATGCAGCAGGGAGAAAACACCACCTATATTCGCTACCACTATCAAAGAGGAAATCAACCTCTAAAGCTATCCCTGAAAGCCTTGGTGAACTATCGCGATCATCATGGTGGGACGAATAGCGGTGCGCCAGCGCAGATTAATCAAACAGCACAGAATTTAACCATCAAGGTTTTTCCTGATGCTCATAGTCTTTATTTATCAGCTATTTCCAGTAATCCAGCTAATCACCTTGATTGGTCAATTAACAACATTTGGTATGAGAATTTTGCTCTGGCAGTTGAACAATATCGTGGCTTAAATCACCTTGACGCTCATCTTCAGGCAGCAACCCTTGAGGTTATGCTTCAGCCAGGGGATACTATTACGATTATTGCCAGTACGGAAAAAAATTGTCAGATCGGGACAGAAGTAGAGCAGAAAAAAAGCGATCGCCAATTAATCGATCTTTTTGCTACTCAAAATCAACTTAACTCTGTACCACAATGGATTGAGCAACTAGTACTAGCAGCCGATCAGTTTGTCGTAGATCGTCCTCTTGCGGATCATCCTAACGGTAAAACTATCATTGCTGGCTATCCTTGGTTTACCGACTGGGGTAGAGATACCATGATTAGTCTGCCAGGAATTGCGATCGCCACAGGACGCTATGCTCTAGCTAAAACTATTCTCCTCACTTTTGCTCAGTATGTAGATCGAGGAATGTTGCCCAATGTCTTTCCCGATGTGGGGACAACTCCAGAATATAACACTGTAGATGCGACACTATGGTACTTTGAAGCAATCCGTAGTTACTATGCTGCCAGTCAAGATCGCGAATTTATTGCCGAACTTTTTCCTCTCTTAGCCGAGATAATCGACTGGCATATTAAAGGAACTCGCCATAACATCCAGATGGATGATGATGGTCTAATCTATGCAGGGGAAACAGGTGTACAACTTACCTGGATGGATGCAAAAGTAAATGATTGGGTAGTTACCCCCAGAATTGGCAAACCGATTGAAATCAACGCCCTCTGGTACAACGCTTTAAGGTGTATGGTATATTTTGCCCAGGAGTTAGAACAACCTGACGGTAAATATCAACAGCTAAGTGCCAAAACGCGATCGCACTTTGGCAAATTCTGGTATGAAGCAGGTGGTTATTGCTATGACGTAATTGATTCTCCTGATGGTAATGATGCTAGTTTTCGCCCCAATCAAATTTTTGCGGTGTCATTACCTTGTACGAGTGCTTCTGTAAGGGCGGTTGCCCAACCGCCCCTACCACCAGAACAACAAAAAATGATCGTAGACCAAGTGGGGCAAAAATTATTAACATCCTTTGGCTTGCGATCGCTAGATCCTCAAGACAAAAATTACCTTGGCATCTATGGTGGCGATCGATTACAACGAGACGCTAGCTATCATCAGGGTACTACTTGGGGCTGGCTGATTGGTCATTATGTTCAAGCTCATCTTGAGGTATATCAAGATCCTCAACTAGCTCGTACTTTTATCGAACCGATGGCTCATCATCTGAACAGTGCTTGTGTTGGCAGCATTAGCGAAATTTTTGATGGTGATCTACCTTTTACTCCTAGAGGTTGTTTTGCCCAAGCCTGGAGTGTTGCCGAGGTTTTACGGACATGGCTGGTAATAGGTAATATCAAGTCC
>JBDKJC010000291.1:0-5376 GCA_039796815.1 Cyanobacteriota bacterium
GCATCTGACAAAACTTGCAAAATCTCGAGGATTTCTCGATCTCCTGCACGACATTCAATTCCTAATGCACCCTGTCCTACTGCATGTAACGAGATGTCCGAGGAAATATGCTGGTGAATGCGATCGCCCATATCTAATCGCTGTAATCCTGCCACTGCTAAAATAATTGCATCATACTCTCCTGCATCAAGCTTGGCTAAACGAGTATTAACATTACCTCGAATATCTTTAAATTCTAGTTGGGGAAAATGGTGACGTAGCTGTGCTAAACGTCTGAGGGAAGATGTCCCAATTACTGAGCCGGCTGGCAAAGTTTCTAATTGCTTGTCTTGGTACTTTTGATTAATTACTAAGGCATCGGCTGGATCGACTCTTTGGGTAACGCAACCCAGCATTAAACCTTCAGGGAGGTTAGTCGGCAGGTCTTTGAGGGAATGCACCGCAAAATCGGTGGTATGATTGAGCATCCCCACTTCTAACTCTTTAGTAAATAGACCTTTATCACCAATTTTTGCTAAAGGAACATCCAGAATTTTATCTCCTTGAGTACTCATCTCCTCAACTTCAAAACTGATATCAGGAAAGTGCTTTTCTAGCTCAGCTTTTACCCAGTGAGTTTGTACTAAAGCTAATTGGCTTTTGCGAGTACCAATACGAACAGTACGCTTATCAGTTTCAACGGCAGATGTCATAGGAAGTAACTTAAAAAAACAATTAAATAATCAGTTGATACTCAATCTAGGGTATCGTAATTCACGATGGGTATTAATTAATTTTTGTTTGTTTCTAGTCTTCTTTAAAGCCTCTAGCTTATGGCTGGCAGCCGAGACAGTAAGGAAAAAATACCAAATCCTAACAATAAAGCTCCACTAACAGGATTAATCCAGCTCGACCAACGGCGTAACTCTAAAATTTGCTTAATTGAGGCGGTAAAAGTTCCTGCAATTACTAAGGGCGTAACATACCCGATCGCATATGCCACTAATAAACCTCCTCCTAAAACTAAATTTTGGGTTGTTGCTACCCAAGTTAAAAGAGTAGCTAGTACTGGAGTGCTGCAAGGAGAAGCAATTAAGCCAAAAGTAAGACCGAGCAGATAGGAACGAACTCCACGGGGTAAATCAGCGCTAATCCAGTCTGTTGAACCCAAAGAAGGAAAACGCAACGGCAAAATTTCTAAGAGGTTGAGTCCCATGGCGATCGCCACTAAGCTAACTACAATTGGCAAACCCACCCCAATCTGTCCGTAGACTTTACCGATGGAAGTAGCAACAATACCTAAGAGAGCTAGAGTCGTCGCCAAGCCCAAGGCAAACCAGCTAGACTGCACTGCTGCCTGTAGTCTCCCCTCAGATTCATAACCGCCAATATAACCCACGGTAATGGGCAACATCGATAGCATACAGGGGGTGAGACTAGTAACCAGTCCTGCGAGGAAAATAATGCCGATACTAACCAAACTAAGATGATCTAGTTGAGTTGAGACCAGGCGATCGGCAAATCGTTCTAGTAAATATAATTGCGTTTGTAAAAATTCCAGCATTAAAAAAAAGTTGATGATGATTCTGTCTAGCCCTAGACTAGCCTTCGTCTAAATTCTATCAAAATACCTAATTCTCAATGTGTTCCTTCCCAAGCAAGACTAATATTAGCTGACATGCTATTAAAGTTAAATCATTGGTTTAAGGAATTACAGATCTAAAAATTATGTTCAAAAAAGATACATTTTTCTTAATTTTACTGGTGTTTATTCCCATATCTCTGGCAGCACATTTTCTCGAATGGGGAGAGACAGTTGTTTTTATCACCGCTGCTCTGGGTATTGTGCCTCTGGCTTCTTTTATGGGTAAAGCTACCGAAGAAATTGCTGTAGTTACAGGACCTAACATCGGCGGTTTGCTCAATGCAACTTTTGGCAACGCGACCGAACTAATTCTAGCTTTTATTGCCCTCAAAGGTGGTTTAGTTGGCGTAGTTA
This sequence comes from Cyanobacteriota bacterium, assembly GCA_039796815.1. Taxonomy (GTDB): domain Bacteria; phylum Cyanobacteriota; class Cyanobacteriia; order Cyanobacteriales; family Xenococcaceae; genus Waterburya. The sequence goes on from JBDKJC010000291.1 coordinate 1,979, forward strand.
AGGCAACCATTACAGGCTCAATTGTCAGTAACCTACTGTTGGTCATGGGATTTTCCATGCTGTTAGGCGGCTTGAAATTCAAAGAGCAAAAGTTTCAGTCAACCGTAGCTCGACTTAATGCTTCAACGATGAATTTAGCAGTAATTGCTTTACTGTTACCGACAGCAGTGCAGTATACTTCCGCAGGGATTGAAGAACAAACGCTGCAAAATTTATCCGTAGCCGTGGCGGGAATTTTAATCTTAGTTTACGGGCTAACCTTGCTTTTTTCCATGAAAACTCATGCCTATCTTTGTGAAGTAGCTGATGTGGATTTAGAAGAAGGCGGAGAAGGTGAACCCAAAGTCAACTTAACTTTTTGGATTTTTATTCTGTTAGTTGTTACCTTAGCCGTGGCAGTAGAATCAGAATTTCTGGTGGATTCTCTAGAGGTAGCTACTTCTGAATTAGGTTTAAGTGCCTTGTTTACTGGGGTAATCCTGTTACCAATCATTGGTAACGCAGCCGAACACGCAACGGCAGTAACGGTAGCGATGAAAAACAAGATGGATCTTTCTGTCTCCGTGGCATTAGGTTCAAGTATGCAGATTGCTTTATTTGTTGCCCCTGTATTGGTAATTGCTGGCTGGATTATCGGTCAACCAATGGATCTCAACTTCAATCCGTTTGAACTAGTTGCCGTAACGGTGGCGGTGTTAATTGCTAACTCCATTAGTTCTGATGGTGAATCTAACTGGCTTGAAGGTAGTTTACTATTGGCAACTTATGCAGTAGTGGCGATCGCTTTCTTTTTTCATCCTGTCGTTGAAGGCATGATTTAAATCAAATAAGATCAATAGGTATTTATTTGTAGCAAGGTAGGAACAAGATTAATATCTTATTTCTGCCTTTTTTATTGTTGACAAATATACCTATGTTTGAATTTGATGTACGTGAATATTTTATTTTTTAATATTTTTTTAATCATGTTGGCAAAAATACAAAATTAAAGCGCTTAATATGATATGTTAATTTTAATAGGTTTAAGACAAAGTTAATCTATTAGTCATCAAAACCTTCCTATTAATAGATGATCCTCTGTAATCAATAGGCGATCGCAATCGCTTTTGTGTATGAATCAAAACAAATTCATGCCCTAATTTCAGGTTGCAAAATTGTAAATTACCCCACAACTATTTTATCGAAATGAAAAGTATTTTAGCTTTGATTGAATCAAAACAAAAAGTTTATGCTCAGTCTCCTCTCTTTGAGTTTATGCAAGATAAAAGTATTCATCCTCTAAAAAGGTTGGCTTTTGTTCCCTGTTCTGCTCCATTTATTTTAGGATTCACAGATTTATGTAAATATGCTTTTTACCGAGAATCAAGAAATAGTAAAATTCAGTTAATTTTAAATCAACATGCCTATGAAGATGCTAATCACTGGCAATGGTTTCTTGAAGACATGGAAAGTTTTGGGTTTAATTGCCAATTAGAAATGAATGAGGCGTTGTTTTTTTTGTGGCATGATCAAACTAAAACTTCGCGGTTACTCACTTATGAGCTGTACAAATATATTGTAGAGAGTACAGAGATCGAAAAGCTGGTTATATTAGAATCACTTGAAGGTTTAGCAGATATCTTTTTATCATTTACCAAAAAAGTTACCGATGAACTACAATTAACTACTAACAAGGAATATAGATATTTTGGTGGTCTTCACGTGGAAGCAGAACAGGATCATGAAGCACATTCAAATAATATTTATGAGTATATTCAAAATATTCAGATCCCCGAAGAAAACAAAAAAAATACCATCGATTTAGTTGAAATGATCTTTGAACTATTTACGCAATGGAATCTCGGGTTATTAACTTATGCCAAAGCTTGTACAACAACTCAACCTTTAGAAAGCCCACTTAAATACAAGCAAATTTTAAAAGCCGTATAATAATGTTTAAAATGTTCAAGATTAAGAGTTGAGTAATAGTTGGCTCTTATAATGGTCGATTATAATTTCGCTGAATTAAATCCTGCTGCCATAATTTAGTTCATTAAAAGCAATTTCAATCTTCGTACCTTGAGTTTGATCGAGTTTTATTTTACCCTCTAACTGTTCAACCAAGGTACAGACTAACTCTAGACCCAAAGAATCACTATTATATAGATCCAAACCTGGTTTAAAGCCGACACCATCGTCTTGAATAGTCAGGACAACTTGATTTGTTGAATTATGTTTCAGCTTCAGCCAAATATTACCACTACTGCGATCGCCAAAACCATGCTCCAGAGCATTGGAAATCAACTCATTGACAATTAAACCGCAAGGATTAGCGCTTTCAATGTTAAGTTCAATTGGTTCAAGCTCAAGAACTAAGTTGATATTTCTTTCTTTACTTCCTTGGGAGTAAGCTAAATTATCTAGTAAAGATTGAATATAGTTAGCAAAATTAATTCGATCTAGCTCACTATTACCATAGAGATGTTGATGAACTATTGCCATGGCTGTAATCCGATTTTGGCAGTTTTCCAGCAGTTTAATTACTTTTGGATCGTCCACATAGTTACTTTGGAAATCTAGCAAAGTGGAAACAACAAACAAATTGTTTTTAACTCGATGATGAATTTCTTTGAGTAAAACTTCCTTCTGTTTGAGAGACTTTTGCACCGACGCATGATCTTTGAGATCTTGATATAATCGAGCATTAGCGATCGAAATAGATACTTGAGATAGTAAAGCTTGCAAAACTGCTAATTTTTGCTCTGTAAAAGCACCGTTGATTAAATTATTTTCTAAATAAATAATTCCCTGGAGTTTATCTTGATAAATCATCGGGCAACATAATACTGATTTAGCTTGATGCTTAATAATATATGGATCGTTAATAAACATTCCTGCCAGATTGGCTTGGTCTAGCATCACCGTAGTACGGGTACTTTGAGTATAATTAATAATTGAATTAGGTAAGTCTTCATACTCATTTATGGAGACATAAGGTAGATCGACTATTATTTCTAGTTCAATAGATGCAGACGCAACAATCACCCAGTCAGTATCTTGCTGAAGCAGTAAAATGCTTTTTTGCGCTCCAGCATTTTCCATGACAATTGCCATCAATTTAGCTAGTAAGTTATCTAAGATAATTTCCGAAGATATTGCTTGGGATGCTTTAATGATGGACAACAAATCTAAACTAGCCAAATTTGAGCAAGATTCATGGCTATCAGCAGTAATTTCTTTAACCTTGTGATCGCGATTGGCGATAAATTCTTGTTGAGGAATACAGTTTAATAAAGTTAAGTGCTTTGATTCTAATTCTTGCGCTTTGGCTAATGCACCCCAGCGTAAATAGTCTTCGTAAGCATCGGTCAAATAGTAGCTAGCTATTTTAAGTCTTCCTCTCGATCGATAAAACTCTG
>JBDKJC010000292.1:0-5369 GCA_039796815.1 Cyanobacteriota bacterium
TTGGTTTAGGGCCAAAAGGCTCAAGTTAAATGTGTCAAATGCTCAGTTTCTCAACCAAAGATTAGGGGTTGGGTCTTGCCCAGCCTTTAAAATTAAATCTAGTAGTAATCTATAAACAGTTAAATTGTATTTGACGTGGCAATATAGAAGCGAGCTATACAAAATCATTTAGGCAGCGATGTTCACCTTATCGTGACGATCGCTCGTAGCAGATTATCTGTTCTATGCCTCAAGCAATCCTTTATATCAACATCATCTTTAGAGAAATATGGACTCAAAAACCGATCAAAAGCTTGGTCAAACAATTAGTGCTAGTAATTTGGCTAATCGTACGATTCAGGTAGAAGACGATCGCACGGGAATGAGCGTCGAGACTCTTAAACGAGCCTTTGCGGATAATCTCTTCTATCTTCAAGGCAAAGACGAATCCAATGCTACTCTCCATGATTATTATCAAGCACTAGCCTTTACAGTACGCGATCGCTTACTACGTCGCTTTATTAAGACAGGTCGTACTTACTATGAGGAAAATGTTAAAGTAGTTTCCTATCTTTCTGCCGAGTTTTTAATGGGTCGCCATTTAGAGAATAATCTAATTTCTCTGGGGATCTACGAGAAAATGCGCGAGGTGGTTAGAGAATTTAACCTCAATCTTGAAGATTTAGTGGAGGAAGAACCAGATCCTGGTCTAGGAAATGGTGGTTTGGGAAGACTTGCAGCCTGTTTTCTAGACTCTTTGGCTAACCTGGAAATGCCTGCAATTGGTTATGGGATTCGCTATGAGTTCGGTATTTTTCACCAAGCATTGAGAGATGGTTGGCAAGCAGAAATTCCTGACAACTGGCTAATGTTCAAAAATCCCTGGGAAATTGCTCGTCCCGAAGATTCTGTAGAGGTCAAGCTGGGGGGACATACTGAAACCTATCGTGATGCCAAAGGGCATAATCGCACTTCCTGGATTTGCGATCGCAAAGTAAAAGCTGTCCCCTACGATACCCCCGTTCCAGGATATCGCACCAACACGGTAAACTCTTTGCGACTCTGGAAAGCAGAAGCCAGTGAGCAGTTTAACTTTGAAGCTTTCAATGCTGGTAACTATGACCGTGCTGTCGCCGAAAAGATGAGTTCGGAAACTATTTCCAAAGTACTCTACCCCAACGACAATACGCCCCAGGGTAAAGAATTGCGTTTAGCACAACAGTATTTCTTTGTTTCTGCTTCACTTCAAGATCTAATTAAGATTCATCTTCACATTCATCCTAATCTCACTAACTTTCACGAGCGAGCAGCAATTCAGCTGAACGATACTCATCCTGCCGTAGCAGTTGCTGAGTTAATGCGTCTGTTGATCGATGAACACGATATGGATTGGGATCAGGCTTGGGATATTACTCAAAAAACCCTGGCATATACGAACCACACCTTACTCCCAGAAGCTCTGGAGAGATGGTCAGTCAATCTCTTTAGTCGTATGCTTCCCAGACATATTGAAATCATCTATGAAATCAATCACCGTTTTCTCGAAGATATTCGCACCTGGTTTCCTAATGACGAAGAACTAGCATCAGAGCTGTCGATCATTGAAGAAGGCGCAGAGAAAAAAGTGCGCATGGCAAATCTTGCCTGTATTGGTAGCCATGCGATTAACGGTGTAGCAGCCTTACACACTCAATTGCTGCAAAAATATACCCTCCAAGGTTTTGCGAAGTTGTGGCCAGAGAAGTTTTTCAATAAAACTAATGGCGTAACTCCTCGTCGCTGGATCTTATTAAGTAACCCCAGATTAGCCAAGCTGGTAACGGAACAAACTCAAAGCGATAGTTGGCTCAAAAACCTTGATGAGATGAGGGTGCTGGAGCAGTATATCGATGATGCCCAATTTTGTGAACAGTGGCGAGATATTAAGCGTCAGAACAAAATTACTCTAGCGGCTCAAATTAAAAAGCTGAATAATGTTGATGTTAACGTTGATTCGATCTTTGATGTCCTAGTTAAAAGGATTCACGAGTATAAACGCCAGCACTTGATGGTGCTGCATATTATCACTCTCTATAACCGCATTAAGCACAATCCGAATATCGAGATCGTACCTCGTACCTTTATCTTTGGTGGTAAAGCTGCTCCTGGCTACTTTATGGCCAAGCTGATCATCAAGTTTGCAAATGCTGTAGGAGAAGTTGTTAATAAAGATCCTGATGTCAGAAATCGTTTAAAAGTGGTGTTCTTACCCAACTTTAACGTCTCTCTCGGGCAAAAAATCTATCCTGCTGCCGATCTATCAGAACAAATTTCTACAGCTGGGAAAGAAGCATCTGGAACTGGTAACATGAAGTTTGCCATGAATGGCGCTTTAACCATTGGTACTTTAGATGGCGCTAATATTGAAATTCGTGAAGAGGCGGGAGCAGAAAACTTTTTCTTATTTGGTCTGACTGCCGAAGAAGTATATCAAATGAAAGCAGATGGTTACGATCCCATGGCTTTTTATAACTCTAACGAAGAATTAAAAGAGGTAATCGATCGCGTTGCTAACGGTGATTTTAGTCACGGTGACAATAAACTATTTAAGCCAATCATCGATTCTTTGCTCTATGACGATCCTTACATGCTTTTAGCTGATTATCAAGACTATATCGACTGTCAGGATAAAGTTTCTGAGATTTATAAAGATAAGCAAAAATGGACAAAAATGTCGATCTTAAATTCGGCACGGATGGCAAAATTTTCCAGCGATCGCACTATTAAAGAATACTGTGAACAAATCTGGGGTATCGAACCCGTCGAAATTAGTTTAAATGCTTACACTCGTTAGACTAAACGTTTCTTTTACTTAGAGCAATTGTTAATCGATCGAGAATATTTAATATTTAGATGTCTTACCCAGGGCATCTTTTTTTTGGCTAGATCTAGAAAAAATCTATCAAAAGCTTAAAGCTTATGGCTTATGGCTTATAGCTGGGGCAAAGCCCCTTTATGAGATTAAATGTTCACATAAAATTTTGCTGCCAATAAAAATTAAAATTAATCCGCCCATAATTTCTATTTTATTACTGAATTTATTACCAATTCTATGACCAATGAAAACTCCAATAAAAGATAAACTAAAAGTAATAACTCCAATTAAAGCGGCTGTTGAAGTAATAGATATTTTTAATAAAGATAATCCTAAACCCGCAGCTAAAGCATCAATACTAGTTGCGATCGCTAATACTAAGAGAGTGGATGAATCCAAAGGATTGATTTTTTTACATTCATCCTCTAATTGAAAGGATTCATAGATCATTTTTCCGCCAATCAAGCTTAACAAGCTAAAAGCAATCCAATGATCGTAATTTGCAATGAGATCGCTAAAATTAATTCCTACTAACCAACCAATTAAAGGCATTAAAAACTGAAAAAAGCCAAAAAACAAAGCTATTTTCAAAGCCTTGTTAATTTTGATTCTTTTGATTAATAATCCGCAGGAAAGAGAAACGGTAAAAGCATCGGCAGCTAGCCCTAAAGCCAAAAAAGCTGTTGATAAAAAATTCATTAATTATAATTTAGCAACGCTAAATATTGTTAAACTCTTGCCTATTATAATTCTTTAGAGGGTTTTTGAATTATCATATTTATCTCATTTTTTCAAGATAATTTGCTAAAAATTAAAGTATAAAATAAATGAAAGCTTATTAATGTCTGAAATGAATTAGCTTTATTCATTTGTATAGCTTATCCTCCTTCGAGGAAGTAATTATTTAGCACTAACTTATACTAAAGCCCTAAAGGATTCCCTTCGGTCACACTCGCTTCGCATCGTCCGAAGGTGTCCTAAAGAATACACCTACGGATATACCCTTTAGGGCCGTGTCGTCCTTGAGGGCAAAAACTTTAAAGTCCCCTTACTTTATATAACTTTGTCCTGTTAGCAGAGGGGACAATTTGTTTAAATAACTACTACCATAACTTCGATTTTGAAAGAATGGCGTTCAGTATATGTGAAGGTCAACTTACATCAAGGTTAACCATCTTCACCACCTTCACCACCTTCGCCACCCTCAGCATCTTCAGCATCTTCAGCATCTTCAGCATCTTCGTCTTGGGTAGGAGCAGGTTGCTCAATCGAAGTGTCATCCCCATCCTCACTATCAGTGTTAGCTGCCTCACACCCTGCCAGAGAAGACATCATACCTAGAGAAAGAAACAAAGCAATTGCTTTGGTGGCTGCTTTTTGAGAATTGTTTATGGTCATTTTTTGATTGCTCCAGTTTTTATAGTTACCTTAAAACAAAGATGATTAGATCTTCACTTTGGAAAAGATAATTTTATCAAAGGAATTGCATTTAAGAAAACGGTCTAATTTAAAGGCGATCGCTCTGGAAAATACTATAGAGCTACGCGCTGGGGTAAAGGGAAAGGGGGAAAGTTTACTCTCTCAAGGTTTCAGCTTAGTAAATCCCAAATAATAAGCGATCGCCAAGAGTAGGAGTAACTTATCCTCTCAAAGCGATCGCCAAAATAGCTAACTTATCAATGATCAATGAGTCCTAAAGGATACACCTGCGGATATACCCTTTAGGGTCGCCTCACAATGATTATATTATCAATTGATTAATTGCTCACTGTTCACTGCTCATTGCTCACTGTTCACTGTTCACTGTTCACTGTTCATTGCCCATGCTAGTCTTAATTAAACTGAAATTACAGCATGTTGACGATACCATTCAATCGTGTTTTTCAAGCCTTGGCGAAATTCAGTTTCCGCCACAAAGCCAAACTTTTCTTTAGCTCTTTGAGTATCTAAACAACGACGGGGCTGTCCATTAGGCTGATCGGTTTGCCAAACAATTTCTCCCTCAAAACCCATTAGCTCGCAAATAGTTTCGACGAGATCTTTAATCTTGACTTCCTGATTTGTGCCTAAATTGACTGGAGCAGCTTCATCATAGCTCTGAGTCGCCATGACAATACCCCGAGCCGCATCAGTTGAATAGAGAAACTCGCGAGTTGGACTACCATCACCCCAGGCGGGTAACTCTTTATCTCCTCTCTCTTGTGCCTCATGAACTTTGCGAATCAACGCAGGAATTACGTGGGAGCTACGGGGGTCAAAATTATCTTCAGGCCCATAAAGATTAACGGGTAAAAGATAGATGCCGTTAAAACTATATTGCTGGCGATAGGCTTCTAGCTGCACTAGCAATGCTTTCTTAGCAATTCCATAGGGAGCATTAGTCTCTTCAGGATAACCATTCCACAGGTCATCCTCCTTAAACGGTACGGGTGTAAATTTAGGGTAAGCGCAAATTGTGCCGACACAGATAAACTTGGACACCCCTTCTTGATAGGCAGCATGAATTAACTGTGTTCCCATCATCAGGTTATCGTAG
>JBDKJC010000293.1:0-5364 GCA_039796815.1 Cyanobacteriota bacterium
CGATAGAAAAATTGGTTAAGTAATCAAAACTTATTTAAATTTATTTATACTAGAGCAGCGATCGATACTTTAGCAGCAATTTGTTCGGCGATCGCCATTAAGGCTTTAGCAGACTCAGACTCAGGCGCAGCAAGCACAATCGGGATTCCGTTATCGCCTCCTTCTCTCAGGGCAATTTCTAGAGGAACACAGCCAAGCAAGGGAACATCAAGCTCTTTTGCCGTTCTTGCTCCACCGCCTGAACCAAATAAGTCATAGCTTTTTTCTGGCATGTCAGGAGGAATAAAATAGCTCATATTCTCGACAATTCCTAGTAGATTTACCCCTAGCTGCTGGAACATTTTTAAACCACGACGAGCATCAATTAAAGATACAGTCTGGGGTGTCGTCACAATTACCGCTCCTGCCATTGGTACAGCCTGAGCCATGGTTAACTGAGCATCCCCTGTACCAGGAGGCATATCAACGATTAAGTAATCCAATTCTCCCCACTCCACCTGATAGAGAAACTGACGAATAATTCCGTTAAGCATTGGTCCTCGCCAAATTACAGGCTGATCTGGATCGATTAAAAATGCCATGGAAACAAGTTTTACGCCGTGGTTAAAAGCAGGTTCGAGTATTTCGCCAGCTTTTCCCTGTTTTACGGCAATTTTGGCATCAGATAAGCCAAACATATTAGGGGCATTTGGACCATAGATATCCGCATCTAGTAAACCAACCTTAGAACCTTTAGCAGCTAAGGCAACTGCTACATTGACAGCTACGGAGCTTTTTCCCACGCCACCTTTACCACTAGAAATTGCGATAATATTTTTGATTCCTGGGACAGAAGTGCGATCGGGCAAGGATTTTTGTTGAGGAGTTTCGGCTGTTACCTCTACCTCGACGCTTTCTACTCCAGGTAGTGTTTTTACCGCCGTCTGACAGTCTTCGACGATAAATTCGCGTAAGGGACACGAAGGAGTGGTTAATACCAAAGTGAAGCTGACTTTTCCCGCATCAACTACGACGTTGCGAATCATATTCAGTTCGACAAGACTCTTTTGTAGCTCTGGATCTTGTACGGGACTTAATACTTCTAAAACTGATTTACTATCCAACATGATTATTATCCTCTAAAGAGCGATCGCCGTTCTTAATTTTAACCAAGTATTGTTACCTATACTTAATTATCGTTGCAAAAGGGTAAGCTAATCAATTAACTATTGATAAATAGTCTTGGAGATGAAATTAGTTTTTAGTTGGCTCAAGCTCCTGAGCTTGTCATGTTTGATTTTGAGCAATCCTCTGTTAATCAGCGTGACTTTGGCCCAGGGACAATCAAGAACAACTTTACCAGATGCAGCCCAATCGAAACGGTTTTGTCCTCAAGATTTGTCTCTGGCTATTGAACAGATTATTAATCGTCCAAAATTAGCGCGATCGCGTTGGGGAATTGAAATTCAAACTCTTACAGGGAGGTCTTTATATAGTCTTGATGGGGATAAATTTTTTAATCCTGCTTCGACGGCAAAACTATTAGTATCTGCTGCGGGGTTATTAGAATTGGGTACAGATTATCGAATTAAGACACCAATTTATAGTCAGGGAAAACCTCCAGTATTAAACTCTCTACGGATTAAAGGACAAGGAGATCCCACTATATCTACTCAAAGCCTAAAAAATATAGTACATCAGTTGCAGCTCAAAGGTGTTAGAAAAATTGAAAACTTAATTATTGACGATCGTTATTTTGCGCCACCGACAATTAACCCAAGCTGGGAATGGGCAGATGTTCATAGTTACTTTGCCACGGCAATTAACAGCACGATACTTAATCAAAATACTGTTACTCTGACTTTGTTACCCCAGGAGATTGGACAGCCTGTAAAATTCTTTTGGGATGATGCGATCGCTGCTAATCAGTGGCGAGTAATTAATCAAGCTACGACAGGAAAAGCAGATCTGGAATCTGCCGTGGAAATCGATAGAGATCTGGGTCAACCACTATTAATGTTGCGCGGGGAGTTAGCAGTTAATGAGCCTCCTGATGTTTGGGATTTAGCAGTAGTAGATCCTGCTCAATATTTCTTAGAATCGCTACGTTTTCATCTCTCTCGGGCAGATATTACTGTTACTAAGGGTATTGTAGTTGAACGAGAGAATCAAGATTTCTTAGATACAGAATTAACCGCAATTTATGCCCCACCTTTGCAAAAAATATTAACTGAAATTAATCAAGAGAGTAATAATTTATATGCAGAGGTACTAGGTAAGATATTAGCCCAAAAATTAAAGGTGAAAACACCTGTTGATGCTATTGACCAGAGTCTTCAACAGCTAGGAATTAAACCAGATGAATATGTTTTAGTTGATGCTTCTGGTTTATCTCGCCAAAATTTAGTTACACCTCAAACATTAGTAAAAATTTTGCGATTAATGTCGCAAACAACAGAGCGTAAACTAGCTCAATCTTATCGTCATTCACTAGCTACAGCAGGAATTAACGGCACGTTGAAAAAACGTTTTATTAACACTCCTGTACAAAATAATCTTTGGGCTAAAACAGGAAGTTTGACGGCAGTGGGAGCATTAGCAGGATATCTACAAACTCAGTCGAATTCTACTTTAGTTTTTAGTATTTTAGTCAATAACTCTGAATTGAAAAACCAAGATATTCGTCAAGCAATTGATGAAATAGTTGTGATCGCAAACCGTCTTGAAAAGTGCGAAGAATCACAGAATAAATAATGTTCCCAGGATTAGATAAAGATATTAATAAAATTAAGACAAAATTATCAATATTTATCAAGATACTGTGTTGCGATCATCGTATTTCTACTAGTAAAAAATTAGTAAAAGCAAATGAAAACTATTAAAGCCAATTCACAGCTAAAATTTATCGTTGTCAGTTTAGCGATCGCTACTAGCATAACTTCTTGGCAACCTGTTAATGCTCAAAATAATGAAGAAGAAATACCAGAAATAGGCTGGAATAGCAAACTAACTACCATGGGTATAGACAAAGTTGAAAATATCGGTAAAACCTATAATTTTTACTGTCAAGCTGCTGCCGAAGACTTAGTTCATACTCCTGTATGGGGAACTAATATTTATACCTTAAACTCAGGAATTTGTAGCACTGCGGTTCATGCAGGTATGATCTCTGAAACAGGTGGAACAATTGAAATTGAATTACTTGAAGGGCAAGAGTTTTATACGGGAAGTAAGCACAATAAAATTAAGAGTGAGGATCATGCTAGCACCAAGCTTAGTTATACCTTTAAAGGTGAATCGTTAGTTAATCGATCGACACAACAGACACAAACTTCCTCACAGCAAGATCGCCCTTCGATGATTGAACGAGTCATGGTTAACACTTTGAAAAAAGGAGTAGAGTACTCAATTGAACAAGCGATTACAGATATTTTTAATTAACTATAATTAACTAATTTATAATTGATATAACTATCAATATAACTAGGTGAAAAAAGTATCTAAAAATTTAAGTGGAGAATGATTACAATTGGTTAGCATTAGCTGCTGGTAATTCTAGGTTACACTGGGGATGGTTTAAACATCATACTCTTCTCGATACTTGGGATACACCTCACATTTTAAATACGGTTAGATCGAGGCAATTACCGCAGTTATTTTTTTCCCCTAATTTGATTAGGCAAGGTTTTATTGATGTTCCAGTATATCTCGCTTCAGTAGTAACTCATCAAACAGATTGCTGGCAAAACTATGACAAATTAAACCTAATTAATTTACAAGATATTCAGTTAACTAATCTCTATCCCACTATAGGAATCGATCGCACTTTAGCAGCTTGGGGAGCGATCGCAACTTATCATCAAGCCTGTCTGATAATTGATGGCGGAACAGCTTTAACTTTTACAGGAGTTGATGAACAGGGAAAACTAATTGGTGGGGCAATTTTACCTGGTTTGCGATCGCAATTACTCACCCTCAAGCAGAAAACTGCCGCTTTACCAGAAATCAAGCTTCCTCATAGTTTACCTCGGCGCTGGGCATTAGATACTGATATGGCGATCGCTAGCGGAATTTTATATACGGCAATTTCAGGAGTACATGACTATATTCTTGATTGGTTATCTCAGTTTCCTAGTAGCCAAGTAATTTTTACAGGCGGAGATGGGGAATTACTTTGGCGCTCATTAAACCAGCAGTTTCCCGATCTTGCTCCTAAAGCTGTAGTTGATTCTCATTTAATTTTCAAGGGCATTAGGTTAGTTTACGCCCAAAAAAATCGGCAATAAAGGAACTTCGTTCCAGCTATAAGCTATAAGCTATAAGCTATAAGCTATAAGCGAAAGTTAGAAGGAGTCTTAAACCCACTCTTATTGTAAGTTTAAAGCCACTATATGCCCCAAAGGATGTTATACCCTTGTGGTACTAACTTCATGTCGTCCGCGATAGACGCAGCTAATCAATTAAAAGACTTAGAGCTATTGGCTTAAAGCTTAAAGCTTTTGATAAATACTGTCTTCAATTGAGCGATCGCTTGTCTACTAGCTACATAATCACCAAAATTTTTGCTCCAAAACAAGAAATTTTCCGCAAAGAACGTTACGATCTTTTATGAATAAATTATGAATAAACATAAAGTTTTATAACTAAAAGTGACTATAACTCAACCACTCAATCTTGACGCTACTTCTAGTGGCTGGCACTCTCTCAAGCCTATTTGGTCGGGAGGCAAAGAAGTAATACAAGCAGGACTACCCCATGAACAGCTATCTCCTACTTGGCAAATACTCTTATTGGGTGATGGTTCTCCAACTCATTTGTTGCAGTTACTTACAGGAGAAAAAACCGAAGTAGACGTAATTGATATGTCTTTAATTGGCACAAAAGATGATAATGCGCCAGCCGAAATTGAATTCATGACCGAACCCCGATTACGAAGACAGGTATGGTTACGTACGGCATCAGGTCAAAGATTGGCTTATGCTGCTTCTTGGTGGAACGGCAGCAATGTCGATGATTATCTTCAGAATCGTTCCTTACCTGTATGGCGGAGTCTTACAGATTTACACACAGAGCTATATCGAGATGTGCGGGGAATTTATTGTGGTCATTGTCCCGAATTAGAAACAGCATTTGGACAAAAAGGACCATTTTGGGGTCGTCACTATCTATTTTGGCACGATCGCCAACCTTTAACTCTAATATACGAAGTCTTTTCTCCCTATTTACAGAAATATCTCGGTCAGATGATTCAAAAAAACTGAGCAAATAAATCTAAAGTCTTTGTTAGTTCTTTGCTAGGTTTTGACATGTGGACTTTATACTTTCACCAAAGTACGAAAATAAGATTGTGCTTTTAAGACAAATCAAGAGGAATAAGATTATGGG
>JBDKJC010000294.1:0-5317 GCA_039796815.1 Cyanobacteriota bacterium
TATTACTAGAGATACAAGAGTTAGAAAGTACTATGGTAGTGACATCTGGGATGGAAGGTCTAATTGGCGAATGACAAAAGATGTATCGCCATCTTTCAGATGATTAGAGAACATTTCCTCCTCAAGGATATCTTCAAGGAGTCGCACGATCGCCCGAAGCAATAGTCTGACGATAATCAATTAAAGCACTGGGTTGAATTGCTCCCTTTTCAGTAATGATGGCGTTAATTAGATTAGCGGGAGTAACATCAAATGCAGGGTTGTAAAATTCTACTCCTGCGACACAGATAACAGTATCTCCAATTTGAGCTATTTCATCTGCATTTCTCTCTTCAATTGGTATTTCACTACCGTTAGCTAAATCAAAATCAATGGTGGAGAAGGGTGCAGCAACATAGAATGGAACATTATGAGCTTTAGCTGCGATCGCCAGAGCATAAGTCCCAATTTTATTAGCAACATCCCCATTCGCGGCAATGCGATCTGCCCCGACAATCACCAGATCGATCGTGTTTTGCTGCATACAGTGAGCTGCCATGCTGTCGGTAATTACAGTAACGGGAATTCCTTCTTGAACGCATTCCCAAGCGGTTAATTTTGCCCCCTGAAGACGAGGACGAGTCTCATCGGCATAAACTCTCTCTAAGCGGTTTTCCCGCCAAGCAGAACGAATTACCCCTAAAGCAGTGCCATATCCTGCGGTAGCTAAAGAACCTGCATTACAGTGAGTCAGAATGCGCAATTTATTGGGGGTAGATGGTAAGACGCTTAAACCGCGATCGCCAATTGCCTGACAAGTTGCCAGATCTTCTAGCTGAATCTGTTGTGCAGTTTGTAGTAGGGTACGTTTAATTTCGTCAACTGTGCCAATTTCTTCATGAGCAGTTTTCAACATTCGCGCGATCGCCCAAAATAGATTTACTGCCGTGGGACGAGTTTGTTTTAAAAGTTCGCCAACCTGTTGAAGATGTGCCAAAAACTCTTGAGTATCCTTGGTTTCAATTTCCCTTGCGCCTAAATACATACCGTAGGCTGCCGCTACACCGATAGCAGGCGCACCACGTACAATCATCGATTTAATTGCCTGTGCCATATCAGAACTGCGACTAATCGCCACATGGCTATATTCTTCTGGCAAACGAGTCTGATCGATTAACAATACGCGATCGTTCTGCCAAACAACAGGATAAATATGGTTAGAGTTGGAATTCATAGAGAAGTTGTGCCGACAGACTAATTCGTTTTTATCTAAAGCTTTAAGCTCTAAGCTCTAAGCTCTAAGTTTAAATTGACTACCTGCGTAGTATTTAAACTTACGCCAATGGGTTTAAAACTCCCTTTATCTATTCTATTGCTTCAAGTAAAGCATCAAGCATTACTGCAAAACTATCATCGGTAAAGCGAGGTAAAGTTAATAATCCCAATGGTTCTAAAGTGACAATAATCAAGATTATCTGCGTTGTATCTTTTCCATGATCGATTGAATATATTCTGTTTTACCTTGAGTATAAGCCTCGCGATCGCTTGTAAACTGATTAGAAAGTTGACGTTTTAACTGCGCATAGTTTTTTGCTTCATCGGGATGCTGACGCAAATAGTCTCTAAATAGCAATCGTTGCCACAAGATACTGTCTGGTTCAACCATATGAAGATGATGAGTGCGGGGGCTATTGGGTGGTAAACCTTTGACAAAAAACATTCGCTGCGGATCGGGATTATCGCGCCAATAAGCATACCCCAAAGATTCCAAAGGAGAAATAAATAGTTGTCTGGCTGTGGAAAGCGATCGCACTCCAATCAATAGATCGATAATTGGTTTGGCTGCCAACCCTGGTACTACTGTACTGCCAAAATGCTCGATTCGAGTGATAAAAGTCGTGTCTAAAACTTTGCCGATATGTGCGACTTCTTCTTGGAAAAGCAGTTGCCAAACAGGATTATGTTCAACAATAATTATCTCATCCATCGATCGATTAGTTTGCTAGCAATTTATGCAGTATATAGTAACTGTCCTTCAGAAGTAGGAATATAATGTCTTAACCTTTTAAAAGATATAAGAGCGATCGCTCAAGAAAATATCACAATGAGCGATAATCTTCCTTATTCCTGACAACTTACTCCCACTCGGACCAATCCTGATTAAAAATAGAAGTATCAGGAAACGCGGTAGGATTGCCTGCGGCTTCTAAGCGTTGTTTCAAAAGTTTAAACTGATTTTCTTTAATTAACGGCTCATCTACCAATTGATAGGGCAAAACCTTCTCCTCTAAACCAAAGACGGCGGTGATACCAGCAGCAGCACCAGAAGACCATTCAAAAGAATGTACCCGATAGGCAGCAG
This sequence comes from Cyanobacteriota bacterium, assembly GCA_039796815.1. Taxonomy (GTDB): domain Bacteria; phylum Cyanobacteriota; class Cyanobacteriia; order Cyanobacteriales; family Xenococcaceae; genus Waterburya. Next base: position 2,342 of record JBDKJC010000294.1, read on the forward strand.
ACGCAATGTGACTAGTGGCAATGCTCTTGCCTGTCACAATTAAATTATCAATTTCTTGAGGAATCATGGCTCGAAGAGGAATTTGGAACGGATAAGCTTGCCCTCCACCTTTTCGCTCTCCTTCTCTTTCAGTGTTACCTGCTTTCTCAGGAGGACTTTCATTCATGCAGGGATGAAAATCGATCGCATAGTGACCAATACCCACTGAGTCGGGATAAATTGACGAACGAGTACGTTGTTGAATTTTATCAATGTTTTTGTTTCGATTAGCGATCGGGTCGTCTTTATCTAGTTTTGTCCATAGCCGACGATAGGTCTTGGCATCCAGTCGTTGAGCGTAATATTCATTACGATAATCAGCCCGTGAGATATCTATTTCATTGATATTAAACCCTTGAGAATAGCCAGGATAAACTCGACCGATAATCCTACGACCTTCTCTAATATAGGGATATTTTGATAAACCATGAGCCGTACCCATGGGAGAGTCTAGCCCTTTAAGCAAACGGTTGTTGGGGTAAGGTTTTTTAACTCCATCTCCTAATTGAGAGTCAGTTTTTCCCTCGACTAACCAGTAGAAATAACCTAGTGAATGATCTTCCCCACGACTAAGGGTTCTGGTACGCAATCCACCCATCCAGCCATTCGGCTCAAGCTGACCTAATTCTTTAAGCTGTCTGCGCGTATAAATTAAATTATCTTTGGCTGTTCCTGGGCGATAATCATTCCCCCAAGTCCAGTTTTGCATCGAGATATCTCCAGGAGTTGGGGTGGTAAATTCAATCCCGCCAAATTTTTCGGGGTCTCCTTCTTCAGGACTCCAGATACGGCGATAGGTAAACACTAAATCAAAGTTTGCCAGTCTTTCTAGTTCATAGCTGTAATAATTTTGATGCTCGGGATAGAAGGGGGGCATCTCATGGACTTGTGGCTCTTCTGTCGCCTCCATCGCGAAGGTATAGGTAAACCCTTGAGTACAGTATTCATCTCCTGTCACGCTAGAAGACGACGGTTCAAAGGAAGATAAAGGATCGATACCTAAACGATAGGGAATATCAGTTAGACCGACAATTTCCCCTGTTTCGGTGGCTTCAATTACATACCAGTCTGCTGACTTATCTGAGGTGCTGGCGGGAACGAAGCGAATTATTTCTTTACTAAATTTTTCGGAGTCTTCATAGCTATAGGCATCTTCAATAGTGCTGGATAAAGGGAGGGTATTGAGCGGTAAATATTCATTGTTTGAGCTATGCTGAATTGCTATGGCACTGGTAATTTGCTTGCCTGTTCCTTCTTGCGCCACCTTTTCAATCGTCAAATCTTTGATTACCGTAGAGGGAAACCATTTAAGTTTGCCACCACCTTTAGCTTCGGCATCTTTTAGCTGTTCCCACATAACTTGGTTAGCATCTTTGGGTAGAAAACAAGATTCACTCACCCAACAGTCACCAGGATTGAGCTTGCCATAATATTCTTCAATGCGCTGCCTTAATTCCAGATAGCCACGAGGAAAAAACAACTTAGAACGCTGAGTAGTTCTCTCATCTAGAGCGGAAGTTCCCTGAGCAGATATTTGACCCCCCACCCAGTCAGTTATTTCCGTCATACAAACTGTTTTTCCCGCGAGTAGAGCTTCGTAACTGGCAGCTACCCCTGATAATCCGCCACCAACTACTAATAACTCGCATTTTTCGGTGCGCTCGATAGTCGGGGGAGAAGTAGGAGCAGAAGCTTGAGCTAATACTTTTGTATCCCAGATCAATAAACCAAAAGACACCAATGCTAGCGATTTAATCCAAACTAAAGACACTTTATCCCCCTATGCTGTAACAACTCAATTAACATAGTTCCCAGTAAAGCATTTTTTATTTCGGTTGGTTAGAGAACAGCCAATACTTTTCGCTTAACAATTGCGCTCGGTAAACCTGGGCTTAAGTAATGAGTCCTAAAGGACTACGTCCTCGAAGGAGGATAAGCTACGCAAATAATGATTACCTACTACCTTACAAGTTGACCTATACTAAACCTGCAATCATTGGTCACAAAGTGCTTTTACCATAATTATTTAATGTCTCAGCTAAATGTCTAATTCTCTGTTAATTAATCTTGCTGTCTTGTTCGATCGACCAACAGGTATTGCTACCTATGCGCAAAATTTAATTAACAATTTGTATCTCCAGCCAACATTACTATCGGCAGTAAAATTTTCAGGTTTTAGTCACTATAAAATTGCTGATGATATGACTCCCGCTCAAGGAAGCAAGGGACATTTAAAGCGCTTACTCTGGACTCAGTTTCAATTACCTAAAATTTATCAACAGCTCAAGGCAGATCTAATCTATTCGCCGATTCCTGAAGCACCTCTATACAGTAAGTGTCGCTATATAGTCATGTGCCATGATTTAATCCCCTTGCGTTTTCCCCGTCGCACTTCTCCCTTAACCAATTATTTTCGTTATATTGTTCCCCAGATACTAAAACAGGCAGAACATATTGTGTGTAACTCTCAAGCTACTGCCACGGATTTAGTTGATTATTACGACACCGATGCTCACAAAATTACAACTATTTTACTAGGATACGATCGCCTTAATTTTTATCCCCGATCGCAAATTAAAAACTCGTCAGCACCTTATTTCTTATATGTTGGTCGTCCCGATCCTTATAAGAACCTATCTGGCTTAATTGCCGCTTTTGCCCAGATACCTAATCAAGATTACCATTTAGCGATCGCTGGTTCAAGCGACCCTCGTTTTACGCCTCAACTCCAACAACAGGCACAAGAATTAGGCATTGCTCACCGTGTTAAATGGCTCAACTACTTAAGTTATCAAGAATTACCAGAGGTAATTAGTAATGCCGTTGCCCTAGTATTTCCGACTTTTTGGGAAGGTTTTGGCTTACCTGTATTAGAAGCCATGGCTTGTGGAACTCCTGTAATTACTTCCAATTTGGCTTCTTTGCCTGAAATAACGG
>JBDKJC010000295.1:0-5307 GCA_039796815.1 Cyanobacteriota bacterium
CAAGAGCAATGGACATTTTAGAATCTGTCGGCTTGGCTGCCAAGGCTCATGATTATGCAGGAGCATTATCTGGGGGACAGAGAAAGCTTTTAGAGATGGCTCGAACTTTGATGACTAATCCTAAACTGATTTTACTTGATGAACCAGCAGCAGGGGTTAACCCTACCTTGATTAATCAGATTTGCGAACATATTGTTAACTGGAATCAGCAGGGAATTACTTTTTTAATTATTGAACATAACATGGACGTGATTATGAGTTTATGCGATCGCGTTTGGGTGTTAGCCGAAGGAACTAACCTGGCATCTGGTACCCCAGCAGAAATTCAAAGTAATGATTTAGTCTTAGAAGCCTATTTAGGTCAGTAAATTTGGGCGGACGGTGGTTTGCCCTGAGATCTTTACATTTTTTTACATTCATCGGTAATTGGTACTCAGTTGAAGACCTAAATTATAAAGAATTAGGAAAATTTACCTATAACCTGCTCAATTTGCGCCATCCTGGTTGAGGAACTTCTCCTGAAATAGCCGAGGCTCTATTCGCTAAACTAAAGCAAGAATCGGCATTTAAACTTAAATTTCCCTAGGATGATGTATTTCTATTTACTAAAGTTCTCAGCAACTAATGACAATTATCTTAACTAACGACGATGGCATTGATGCCCCTGGGCTTCGAGCTTTGCAACAGGCTGTAACAGGAGAAAGCACCATAGTTGCTACAAAACAACCACATTCTGGCTGTGGACATCAGGTCACAACTAACCAAGGTATTAAGCTCGAAAAAAGGTCTCCCAATGAATATGCTCTGGAGGGAACTCCTGTTGACTGCACTCGTATAGCTATTACCAAGATAGCTACTAACACTAAATTAGTTTTGTCGGGGATTAATGCAGGAGGCAATCTTGGTACAGATGTTTATATTTCAGGTACAGTTGCTGCGGTCAGGGAAGCAGCAATTCATGGTATCCCTGGTATTGCTATTTCTCATTGGATTAAGAATCCCTTAGTAATTGATTGGTCGGTGGCAACTCGTTGGACAAGTAAAATCTTAGAAGATTTGCTGTCTCGTCCTTTGCCTCCTGGTAGCTTTTGGAACGTTAATTTGCCTCACCTGGAAGCAGATCAGCCTGAACCCAAGATTATATTATGTGAACCAAGTATTGCCCCTTTACCTGTTGATTACAGAGTTGAAGGGGATACTTATTACTATCAAGGGGAATATGCCAAACGCGATCGCACTGTGGGAACTGATGTGGATATTTGTTTCGGAGGCAACATTGCCGTCACCTTAATTAGGCTGTAGTGTGTTTGACCAGAGCTTCTTGGACTTTGGATGGTAGCTGACGCATAATTTTACCTTTTTCTCGATCTACCCCGACCAATAAAACTTTCCCTGTTAAAAATATTTCTTGTCGATCGTAGGACTGTATTTCATAGTCCCAATTGATACGGACTCCCTGGGTTTCTACTAAGCGAGCCTTGACTATGGCAGATACCCCCAAATGAATTGGCAGATGATAGCGCAGTGAAAGTTCTACCACTGGCAGATCGCAACCCATTGCTACTAAGTCGGCAAACTCGATGCCAATCGATCTTAAATATTCTACTCTGGCTTCTTCCATCCAAGTTAGATATGTACCATGCCAAACGATCCCCGCATAGTCGGTATGGTGAGGTTGGGCTTTGACTGGATATTCAAACCAGCTTTGGGTATTTGCCTGTAAACCTTCCTCTGTCTCAATTGCGGAAGTTGGTAGTTTAGGTAGCTGAGGAGCTTGCTGTTCTCGATCTATCAATTCCTAACACTCCTAACGTAGTTTTTGAGTAGTCTATGTACTCTATTTTAAGATTTTTAGGTGAACAATGAACAGTTAGTAACTACTGATTATTTGCGACGCGACCCTAAAGGGTATATCCGTAGGTGTATCCTTTAGGACACCTTCGGATAAGCTAGTCCTTTAGGGCGAAGCTTATCCTCCTTCGAGGACGTAGTCCTTTAGGACTGATTACTGATCGCTAATATCTGAGGCGAAAGATTTTATTGATTGAGAAATTGAGTCAGGCAATCTTTTAATTTGGGTATCGCCTTTGAGCAGTAGCTGTTGGTTTTCAATTTGAATATTCGTAATATTGAAGGCTAAATCGTCATTGGCAAAGTGGCGCAGGTAAAGCAAGTCACGAACTTTGTTCATAATGGCGATTATTTCGTCTAGATCGAAAGTTTGATCTCCAAGATAGTGACTCCCAATAAATTTAATCCCTGAACCAGCCTGGTAAAACTGCAAGGCGATTTTCATGCTGACTCTCTTAATCTGTTGTTCTTTATTTAAAACAATTGTGGTGATTAAAAACAATTTACCATCTGGCTCAAAACTACATTCCGACTGCTCAAGATGAAAAGTGGCTGGTTGTTGAGGAATGTCTAGAGTCAAATTTTGTAAGAGAGTCCTGACATATTCAGAATTTAACAGGCGATCGCAATCTGACTGGGTAAAGACTAGTTTGACCTGAAAGTTACCTGGCTGTTCAAAAGTTATTTTACCTAAAATCGCTTGGGTCAAATTGAGAGATAGATTTTGGGCAGTAATATCTATTTTTTCCAGGTGAATATCTTTAACGGCAATAATTTTTTCCCCCACTATTTTTAGCGAAGTTGTTTCTCCTTGAAGTAGTTGAGGTATATTACTGTCTAAGTTGACATCAATATTGTCGACGGATTCTACTGAAGTGGCGATCGCTGTTTCGGCAGCTTTATTAATTAATAACTGCTTAAGATCGCCTTTGGCTTCTGATTCATTACTCATGTTATAAATTTTGTAAAATTAGTTTTTGTACATTAGTTTTTGTTAATGTTGTTAATTTTAATGTAGCTATATTTTCAGCAAAATCCAATGCAAATTGAACAGAAAATTTAACCTAAAAGTAATTTTTTATTAAGATAATTTACCAAAACTAAACAGAAAGACATATTTAAGCTGGGTAAATCATTTGTCAGAAATAAGCTGGTTAATTAAAATTTATTTTTTCTTAAGCAATTTCCTGTTTAAAAAATTTGATTTTGCAGATTTAATAGTGGTTAAGCCCCGTGAGCAAACCGCAAGCAAAATTATCAGGGCAAAGCATTTTTTCAACTCACATATACTTCACACATAATTAATTTCAAGGAGTAATCATGGCAACCGTCAAAGTAGCAATTAACGGCTTTGGGCGTATCGGTCGATTAGTATTTCGTGCTGGACTAGATAATCCACAGATTGAATTTGTTTGCATTAATGATTTAGTTTCCACAGAAGCGATCGCCTATCTTTTAAAATATGATTCTACTCATGGTCGTTTTACAGGTAGTGTGGAAGCACAAGATGACGGTATCGTAGTTAATGGTAGATATATTCCCTGTATTTCCGTAAAAAATCCTGAAGAATTACCATGGAGAGATTATCAGGTAGATTATGTCGTCGAAGCGACAGGACTATTTACTACCCATGAGGGAGCGTCGAAACATTTAACTGCTGGAGCAAAAAGAGTGGTGATCTCGGCTCCCACTAAAGATCCCGATCGGGTTAAAACTCTGGTGATGGGAGTTAATCATGACCAATTCGATCCCCGAGTTGATGCGATCGTTTCTAATGCTAGCTGCACTACTAACTGTCTTGCTCCCATTGCCAAGGTCATTGATGACAACTTTGGTTTAAAAGAAGGTTTGATGACCACTATTCATGCCGTAACAGCTACTCAGCCAACGGTAGATGGCTTTAACAAGAAAGATCTGCGCTCAGGACGCAGTGCGGGTCAAAATATTATTCCTGCCTCTACAGGAGCTGCTAAAGCCGTAGCGCTGGTGTTACCACAGTTGGCAGGTAAGCTTACAGGAATGGCAATGCGAGTACCAACTCCTGATGTCTCGGTAGTAGATCTGACTTTTCATACCGAGCAGGCGACGACTTATGATGAAATTTGTCGAGTCATGGCAACCGCAGCCCAAGGCGAAATGCAAGGAGTCTTAGGCTATACTAGCGACCCCGTAGTTTCTACAGATTTTACAGGCGATCCCCACTCCAGCATCTTTGATGCGACTGCTGGGATGGAATTAAATAGTAACTTCTTTAAAGTCATTGCCTGGTATGACAATGAATGGGGCTATTCAAATCGTGCGATCGACTTGATCTTAACTATGGCAGCTAAAGAAACACAGATGTTGGTTTCTGCCTAAATATTAACCAGATCTTGACTAGATATTGACTAGGAAAGAATAATTGTACTCTCGGTAAGGGCGAACGACTCTCGCCCTGATAAATCTTGTGGATTGCGTTGGGAATTAACGTTATGGTCACAAAAAAAGATATATTAATTTGCGCTTGCATCTTTGTCGAGATGTCTCAAATTTTAATCAGGAGAATAGATGCTTAACCAATCAGAAGCCGTAATTGAAGCGATCGCTGCCAGAGAAATTTTAGATTCCCGTGGTCGTCCAACTATTGAAGCGGAAGTGCGTTTAGAGACTGGAGCCGTTGGTTTAGCTCAAGTACCTAGTGGCGCTTCCACAGGCAGTTTTGAAGCTCATGAATTGCGCGACGGGGACAAAAATCGTTATGGAGGTAAAGGAGTTTTAATCGCTGTCCGTAACGTTAAAGAAAAAATTACCCCTGAGTTGATTGATGTGGATGCTTTAGAACAAGCAACTGTAGATCGGATTATGATCGATCGCGATGGTTCTCCCAACAAAAAGAACTTGGGGGCAAACGCAATTTTAGCCGTGTCTTTGGCGACTGCAAGAGCAGCAGCAGCGGAGGTTGAGCTACCTCTTTATCGTTATTTGGGCAGCCCTTTATCTAACGTGTTACCAGTGCCGATGATGAACGTAATTAACGGTGGTTCTCATGCGGATAATAATGTTGATTTCCAAGAGTTTATGATTATGCCCGTGGGAGCAGATTCTTTTCGCGAAGCTCTGCGCTGGGGAGCGGAAGTATTTGCCACCCTGAGTCAAGTTTTAGGCGAAAAAGATCTTTTGTCTGGAGTAGGGGATGAAGGGGGCTATGCGCCCAATCTCGGTTCAAATCAGGAAGCTTTAGACCTACTAATTACAGCTATTGAAAAATCGGGTTACCAGCCTGGTTCGGACATCGCTTTGGCAATGGACGTGGCTGCTAGTGAATTTTATGCCGATGGTAAGTATACCTATGACGGTGAAGCTCATTCCCCAGAAGAGTTTATTAACTACATGGCAGAATTGGTGGAGAAATACCCCATCATTTCCATTGAAGATGCTCTACACGAGGATGATTGGGAAAGCTGGAAAACTTTAACC
>JBDKJC010000296.1:0-5306 GCA_039796815.1 Cyanobacteriota bacterium
TTCAAGTCCTTGAGCTGTAACTGCTGTATTCCAAATTACGACAATCATTGCCGCCAAAGGAATACACAGAAACCATGGGAAGGAGAACGATTTAAAGACTGTTCTTAAAGGTCTCGGAAGCAAGTTTCCAACTTGTGTTCCATTATTCATAGTAGTTCTTTAACTTGAGTGTTTTTTTTTAGTTGTTAGATAATTTGAAGTCCCTTGAGTCTGACTTCTAAATTAATTCAAAAAAATATAGCTAGCCTATAGTCAAATGGCAAACTTAATTCTATTTAGTTTGCTTGCTTTTTTCATTTTTTGCCGTATGTTTAAATACAGATTTTTTGCACACATAACTGTATGATTGAAAACTATTTTGCTGCGCACAATTAATACTAAAATAAGCTCACTTTAGACCTAATTACCTTGTATTGAGCATCGCGAACAAACCTACTGATTAATAATAAATTATGTGTCGAAAGTATATACTTATTGTAATCTTTATTTAAAACATACGATATTATTAAAAATAATTAAGCAATAAAAAAGGTCGTAGACAATACGACCTCATGAAATATATTCAAGCTTAAAAAGCGGAGTGAATGCTATTGATTATTTGATTATTTAATGAATAACATCTCTTGATAAGTTGGGAGAGGCCAAAGATCGTCGGCAACTTCAGCTTCTAAGGCATCGACATCGGCTCTAACATCATCCATCAAAGAACGAAGGGTGCTAGCAGAATACTTCATATGCTCTTCTATAGAGCCAAAATCTTCTTTTGCTAAAGCTGAAGCCAACTTAGATATTTTGGTAGTCAAAGAATTAGTTAGTTCAGCAACTGTCTTAATATTATCTTGATTAAGATTAATACCCATCTCTTCCAAACCAGCAACGGTAGCAGCGATGTCTGCCAAATGGCGCATAGCAGCGGGATAAATCGCTGTTTTTGCGATGTCAATAACTAACTTGGCTTCAACTTCAATTGAGAGAATATATTGCTCGGCATAGACTTCAAAACGACTTTCTAGCTCTATGGGAGACAGAACTCCAGTTCTCTCAAACAATTCTTCAATATATTTCTCTTTGAGGACTGGTAGAGCCTCCGCTGAAGTAGGCAGGTTAGCTAAACCTCTCTCTTCTACTGCCATTTTGTGCCATTGAGCAGAATAGCCATCGCCACCAAAGATCACAGCACCATGTTTGTGCATTATTTCTTTGATGACTGAAACGATCGCATCATTGAGTTTTGTTCCCTTACCTAGTTCGCTTTCTAAAAGATCGCCGACGGTACCTAAAGAATCTGCCAACATAGTGTTAAGAGCGATCAACGGGCCAGAAACCGATTGACTTGAACCCACGGCACGAAATTCAAAGCGATTCCCCGTAAAGGCAAAAGGAGAAGTTCGATTGCGATCGCCTGCATCTTTAGATAAAGGAGGTAAGGTATCGACACCAAAATCCATTTTGCCGCTTTGAATATATTGACTATCGAGTTCTCCCGTAGCAATTTTATTAAATAGTTCTTCGATCTGAGAACCCAAATAAACTGACATGATAGCAGGAGGAGCTTCATTAGCGCCCAAACGGTGGTCGTTGCTCGCATTAGCAATTACCGCCCGCATTAAAGGACCATATTTGTGTACTCCACGAATAACCGCAGCACAAAAAACTAAGAACTGGAAGTTTTCGTGGGGAGTATCACCAGGATCGAGAAGATTACCCTGGGTGGAGTTTCCTACAGACCAGTTGACATGCTTACCAGAGCCGTTAATGCCAGCAAAAGGCTTTTCATGGAGCAAACAGACAAAGCCGTGTTTCTTGGCAGTCTGACGTAACAGTGTCATGATCAACTGTTGGTGGTCGGAAGCAACGTTAGCAGCTTCAAAAATTGGCGCAATCTCAAACTGACCAGGTGCTACCTCATTATGTCTGGTTTTAGCTGGAATACCCAGACGGTACATTTTCTTCTCTACGTCCTGCATGAAGACTTGAACCCGTTCAGGAATTGCCCCAAAGTAATGGTCATCAAATTGTTGACCCTTAGCAGGAGGTTTACCAAATAAAGTTCTGCCAGCTAACAACAAGTCAGGGCGACTGTTAGCAAAGAGAGAATCGACTAAAAAGTATTCTTGTTCTGCACCACAGCTAGAATTTACTGGGGCAACATCACTATAGCCCAAGATCTTTAATACCCTAGTTGCGGCCTTGTTCATGGCTCCAATCGATCGCAACAAAGGAGTTTTCTTGTCTAAAGCTTCTCCTGTCCAGGAAACAAAAATCGTGGGGATACAAAGAGTAACTCCATTGTCTGTTTCCATTAAATAGGCAGGACTAGTCACGTCCCAAGCAGTATAGCCTCTAGCTTCAAAGGTGGAGCGAATACCACCATTAGGGAAAGATGAACCATCAGGCTCACCCTGGACTAAAAGCTTGCCAGCAAATTCGGCGATCGCACTACCGTCACTTTGGGTTGAAATAAAACCATCATGCTTTTCAGCTGTAGCATTGGTCATGGGATAAAAAACGTGGGCATAATAGGACGCACCTTTGGAAATAGCCCAATCTTTCATCGCCGATGCCACAGTATCCGCGATCGAAACATCTAACTGTTCACCAGCTTCAATAGTTTTCTTTAAAGACTTGAATACTGCTTTTGGCAGACACTGCTTCATTTTACTGAGGCTAAAAACGTCTACTGCCCAAAGATCTTCTAAACGTGATGGGGGGCCAACAGGAATTGGTTCGCGGTCAGTGATTTGATAAATTGCTTGTGTGCGAGATTCATATCCCATGACAGTTATATTCTTATTACCAATAAATACTTTGTTTTATTGATCGTACTTGGTCGCAATTTTGTAAAATGTAAATTTGGTAACAGAATTTAGTCACATGATAAATATTTTCCTAAAAGCTCTGCATAGACTTTCTTAGCAGTTTAATCACGAAATATTTTTAAACTCTAGCATCAAATAAAGTTAAGCTTTGTTTAAAATTTGCTCCGTTGTCGAGGCGAGGTGAATCTAAGATGTCAAAATTTAAACTAAACCGTAGTCGTTGCTACGACTTATGGGATTATTAATATAAGGTAGCTTAAGACATAGCTTAAAAACTGAAGACTAAAATTAATAGTCGGAAAATAGTCAAACATAGATAAATTTTAAAAAATTGCTGTTGGGAGAAATTTAGAGAAGATGCGAGACGCTGTTACCAACTTAATTAGAAATTATGATATCGCAGGTCGTTATCTAGACCGTAATGCAATGGATAGTCTCAAAGACTTCTTTGCTTCGGGTAATGCTAGGGTAGCTGTTGCCACAATGGTCAGTGGGAATGCTGCCAGCATTGTCAAAGATGCTGGACTCAAATTATTTGAGGAAGTACCTGAACTTATTAGTCCTGGCGGAAATGCCTATACCACTCGTCGCTATTCTGCTTGTTTGCGAGACATGGACTACTATCTTCGCTACGCTAGCTATGCTTTAGTAGCAGGAAGTATGGATGTTCTAGATGAGAGAGTTTTACAAGGTTTACGAGAGACTTATAATTCTCTAGGAGTGCCTATTGGTCCGACAGTGATGGGTATTCAGCTTATGAAAAATATGCTCAAAGAAATGGCAGCCAATCAGGGAGTTGAAAATACTAGCTTTATTGATGAGCCTTTCGAGTACATGACCAGAGAATTAAGCGAGCTTTCTGTATAAGCTTTTCGTTTAAGTAACTGGCGTTACGTACTAGTATATTTGTTGAGGCTGGTTAAACTAATGCAGCGGAGGCGATATACCCTAAATGACTAACTTCGTGTCGCAAAGCGGGATAGTAAACCATTTGCCCTAAAGGATTCACTAGCTAATCTTTTAGGGCTAGCTAACCCTTTAGGGTCGGGCCGTCCGTCATGATAGACACCTTCGATAAGCGACTGCATCAAGAAGGCTAAAGGGAAATAGTGAAAGGATCTAGCCTGCTATTTTTCACAATAAGCGTGTCTATTAAACTACTGATTTTTCTTTTCTATCGCTAATTTAAGCGCATGACAATTGGACAGTTAACGGCAATTCCAGCGGGTGCAAATTCTGGTTTACCATCGACGTTGACTAACAATCCTCGTGAATTGTATTGCAGGGATTGGAAAATATCGATAATACGAGTTGAATAGCCTTTTTGGATCGCTTCATCACTCCAGCGTAGCAAAAACATTTTCCAGACAGGACTATAATCTAGGTTATTTTCAGGAATACCGCCCAAAATATTAATTGGCCCTCGTCCATCACTTAGCGCGCTGTTAAGCCCTTGACGATTTGGATTGTTTTCACCCGTAGGGCCATTGGTAACGACAAAAATACGTTCTACACCACTACCGATCGCTGCATCTGGAAGATTAAAACCTTGTTGGTCGTAAACAGGAGTAAGTGTAGCTTCTTCGAGGGAGGCAGCAATGGGATTATTCGCATCAAAACTGAGATAGAGAACGGGTTTGGCAAATGAATAGCCAAGAGTCATACGAAGCGTTACCGTACCATCACGGGGACAGATTGCCGTTACTTTATCATGCACGAGGTCGTGATTAGCGTTACCTTCGCAAAACTGGTTGAGTGTATCTTCATCGCTATTAAAGGCAACGACAGGGGCATTATAAATTACATTACCATTAGCATTGGTAGTCTTAAAAAGAGACGAATAAAACTCGTCGCCAACAGAACCAGGCTGCATTTCTTTGGGGGGAAAGAAGTTAGGGGCATCTCCAGGAGTAACATTTAATTGCGGAGAAAAATCAACACTTCCTCGATCGAATACTACCGAGCCATCTACCGAATCATCAGATTCAATTGTGGCACGTCTAACACCGCGATCGAGATCGGTAAAAATTAATTTAGGTGCGTAATTAACCCCTAAAAGTTCGGAAACACCGCGATCGGAAGTATCAGTGATGACATACCAAACTGTTTCACCAGATTTCATTTTGCCTTTTTTCAGAGGTAAGGTTGCCGTTCCAGTCTCCATATCAATGCGTGCCGATCGCAAAAAGACATGAGGACCGAGTCCGTTGGAAAGTACGTCTGAAGGAGCAGGTTCGGCGACAATTTGAGGGATATCTTTGCCTATCCAATCGGGTGCAGAGCGTTCTTCGTTACCAGGAGTACCTAAGATATTTCCCCAATTAACAACTTGGGCATTGGTAACTCCTGCATAAATAAAGGCTAACAATAGTCCTCCAAGTATTGCTTTGATAGTTTTTCGAGATTGCCTTGACATGATATTTCTCCAAAATCTTCAAAATTAAGAATATATCTTGGATTTATTGGTTGACTTGATTGAAATCAAGA
>JBDKJC010000297.1:0-5301 GCA_039796815.1 Cyanobacteriota bacterium
AACTAATACTTAAAGAACATTGAGACTGAGACTTGGTTGTATTTTTAGCTGGTTTGGCACTAGTTGTTTTAGAAGTAGGCATAGCGACTATCTATAAATTAATAACGAACAATCGTTATTTTTTAAGGCGTAAGCCTTCTTCTAGATACAACCTTACCTGACACAATACTTGCCACGCTTCCCACTTAGGACTATGTTCGGTTAATTGAGGTTCTCGCAATAAATATGCAGGGTGATAAGTTACCCAGACTGGATATTCATAATACTGATGGCGGAGTTTGATTAGCTTTTCAAACTTAGTGGATGTCCCAAGTAGAGTTTTGGCTGCGACTTTACCCAAACAGAGAATAGCTTTAGGTTTGACTAGGGCAATTTCACTTGCCAGAAAACTCCAACAGCTTTGACACTCAGCCTTAGTAGGAGTCCGATTATTAGGAGGACGACATCGTACCGCATTGGTTATGTACCAAGATTCTAGTCCCACTGAAGCCAACATGATATCGAGTAATTTACCCGAATCGCCAACAAAAGCTAGCCCTTTTTCATCCTCAACCTGTCCTGGTGCTTCTCCCAGAATTAATAAATCTGCTTCCTTATTTCCATTACAACGGGCTGCAACTACCTGGGTACGGGTCTTATGTAGCCCACAAGCTTGGCAGTTTTGTGTCTTTTTTTCTAATTCTTGCCAGCTTTGACAGGCTAAATTAGGATTAAACTCCACCGAAGATGAGCGATCGCCTATTAATGAAGACTTAAATCGAGATTTTGACATAGAAATTAACCATAGTAATTTTTTGGCTAATTTCAGTCGCTAGACTACAGACATCATCGCGTTATCTGGTAAGGTTTTTATCTTTGCAACTAACCGATGGCAAACTCTAGCATGAAAATTTGTTTGAAGAGTATTGAAAATTTAAACCCAGGATTCAAGAGACAATGTTTTTACCTGCTGAATTCGTTGAAAATCGCTATCGGCTGAGACTACTGTGAGATTATTTGCTAGAGCGATCGCAGCAATCCAGAGATCATTTTCATCAAATCCTAAGTCGGTAATTTTTGTCTTTCGGCGTTTGCCCTTCTCTTTGGGCGCAAACTGGTTAAACAAGGCTGCTTTTAGTTGTCCGTAAATAGTAGCTGCATCCTCAGTAATTAGATAAACACGTAGATCTTCGAGGAATTCTGTCAACCGAGCGCGATTAGTTTCTTTTTGGGTCGATTTTTCCACCATATATGTCAGTTCTCCCTGTACTATGACGCAGGTAGCAATATTCAACTCACCTACTTCAGTGACTCGACGAATAACGTTTGGTACGTCTAAAATAATGGCACTACAGTGATTCGTGTCAAGTAGGTACATTATTCAAAGGGATTAAAGTCACAGTCAAATTTGGCTTTGCCACGGGTGGCATAAACGGCACGAAGACACTCTTCCAAGTCGTCACCTGCCCACGTACCAGCGTGTCTTATAAGAGAACGTCCAGAAGCAGGGCGATAGGATTGTTGAGATTCTGCGATTTTGGGCTTTTCTAAATCTTGTTTTGTTTTTAAAAAGCGCAAAAAGTCTAGCGTTTCGGTCAAAAGAGTATCTGAAGTAGATTCTATTTCTTCAAGTAGCTGTTTTTTGATAGTCATAGTTGTTATTTTCCTATTGCTGCAAAATTTCCGAAATATTCGCTTTCTTTCAGGAAAGATTCATATCAAGCTTATCTAACAACCTCGCGATCGCCCCAGATAAACTGGCTGCCCCTTCTTTGGCTGCATAAGCATTAAGTCTATCCCAAGTTTCCTGCGATAGTCTCACATTGTACTCCAGTCCTACTCCCACTGTGTAAGCAATGCCTTCTGGTGGCAGTTCTTTGATACTTGAATTCAACTCAAGTTCAATATATTCGTTAGAAATCAATTCACTCTGACCATTATTTAAATTCACAATTACCTGCCTCTGATTGGGTACTTGTTTTATTGTGCCAGAACAACCGCCAAATTGAGGATGATGAGAGTTGATTTTAATCCTTGTTCCTGGTTTCAACTCAGTATGTGTCCGAATCGGACACATTATTTCGGACACGACTTGAGACACAATTTTGCCTGATGGTACTCTGTTCCCAGCTATTTCTACAGCTTTTTTCCAAACTTGCACCTGCGCTTGCGGTTCTAGCTTAGTTAAAGGTCTTACCTGCCGTTCTGAAGTGGGTAAAATGAGAACCAATGGTTCTCGGTTTTGATTTGGTTCTGATTCTAATTCTAGCTTAATATTATCTACGATTTTAGAAGAACCTATCAAGTAATCACTGCGACGACGGCTATAACCAAACTTCTCTTGGCAGTATTCTTCAAAACTACTGTGAGTAGAACGATAAAGACGACGATCCCTTAATTCTTTTAAGGCTATTCCAGCCAAATAAAATGCTCGTTCTACCTGTCTTTCTAATTGTAGGCGATTGCGAAGCTAGCCGAAGGCATCGCGTTCCTCATCATGAGTTAGACCGTTATTTATTGGTTCTGCTTTAGTAAGTTCAATCATGGTTCTTATTACTCAGGTACTAAGAAACCTGGGTACTTGGGTTTACAGATTACTCGGCAATACTATTCGGATAAGCATCTGTATTGATTGTGTTTAGGAAAAAATTAAATCCTTTAATTTTTCCCTTTTTCTTTTTCCCTACTAAAACTTTAATTGTTGGTTTCTCTGCGTAAATCCTATCTATGTCTGGTTTTGTTGTTGTATTTGCTCGTTTAGTAGCTAATTGAGCTAAACTATTAAATGAATCTATCATGATAGTTTATTTGCTATATGTGGTTTAGGACAAAGTGAGATAAGTTTCCTACGCCTACTCACTTTGTCCATATTATGCCTATTAAACCATACATAATCTCAAAAAACAACCTAAATATGTCTGGTACAATATGCATAAAAAGGAGAAGTTAACTATGATCAAAAACGCTATAAAATCCTTAATGGATACACAAGGTATTTCTAGGTATAGATTGTGGAAAGACACAAATTTAAATCGAGAAACTGCTTATAGACTGTATGACGATCCTGACTACATTCCCAGCAAAATGGTTATGGAAAGACTTTGGGAAGTCTATAGATGGCAACCTGCGCAGTACATTGTTTGCGTTCCTGAAGATCTGTTAGTTAAAGCAGGATAATGTATGCTTTGGTATGCATTGTTCTTATTTTCTATTTGACCAAAATGAGCGGTCAATATAGTAATTAAACTAAAGCAATAAATCATAAGATAGTTAGGTTATTATGCAACTAAAAATCAATTTACCAGATACTTTAACAGCAGAACAAACATCTCAAATCATCAAAAAAATAGAAAATCTTATTGAGAAAGAAGGTGTAAGTTTAGACATTGAGAATAATTTAGAAAAAGATATCGATCCTTGGGATGAGTTGGATTTTGAAAATATCGCCGTAGATACAGAGATAGAAGATTTGGCTCTGAATCACGATTACTATTTATATGGAACTCCAAAACAATCATGACACCAATTTTTGTTGATACTTCTGCTTTAATTGCTTTAGGAAACAAAAAAGATTTATTTCATCAACAAGCTATTGAAATCAGAAATCAATTAAAAAGCCAAAATCGAAATTTTATTACTACAAACGCTATTCTTTTAGAATTTGGTAATGCTTTTAGTCGTATTCATTTAAAACCAGTTGCTATTTCTGTGATCAAAGCTATTAAAATGTCGCCAAAATGGGAATCTATATTAATAAATGAATTATTTTTTGAACGAGCTTTTACACTTTATCAAAAAATGAACGATAAAGAATGGGGTTTAGTTGATTGTAGTAGTATTATAGTTGCTAAAGAAAGAGAAATAACAGAAGTATTTAGTACAGATCGTCATTTTAAACAGGCTGGTTTTACTATTCTTTTAGAGTGAATTTATGCTGCTGTTTTTCCTGTATCTATGCCTAGGTTTTTAGCACTACCTTTAGCATTAATTAAAATGATTGGCAATCTAGTTTGGCAAGTTTTCATATTCAAATAATCTAGTGCTAAAGTACGACCCAGTTTAGTAGCTAATTGAGGGTTGATAAATAATAGCTGGATCTAAACTGTGGAGATTAATTTAATTCATTAGACTATATCGAAAATCATGAGCCAAACCACAAATCCTAATCTTAAAGTTAGGGTTTATAACATTGCTCATCAAGGATATGACGGTCATCAAAATTTAGGCAACTGTGTTCTCTCACAGTTAGTTCCCGATGCAGGAGACAAGGTAATTGCGGTCAAGGTAGATGACGAGCTTTTGCGAGCAACAAACGACCAAGATTACAACTACCAAGCTTACTTCTCTCAACTAGATAACCTAGACTTAGGTAACTGTACGGAGGTCTTACTGGCATCTGGGGGAACTGTCTACATGGCAGAACCAGAAGTAGTAGCCCAAGTAAGAGATCGGTTCTTTGCCAGTCAACCAGACCATTGCTGCCGTTATGGTTCGTTGTTGGTTTCTAGTTGTAAAGAGGGCATGGCTAATCTAGAACAGCCCCTTACCGTTAAGATCGTTGATTTCGAGCATGAAAACCAAATGGAGCGCAAGGTAGCCAAAGATCTGCGTACAGGAGACTGTCACGGCAAAATCTCTCCCCGTCTAGCAACCATGTTAGGAGGAAAAGATCATACTCCCTTCCAATTTCGTCTTGCCAATTCTAGTGTCAACAGCCCCCTCCCACCATTTATTGCTAAGGGGACGGTAGCGATAGATGGACATCGGACTACTAATCGAGGCTACGATCTAGTACTTGACCGTAGTTCAATTAAAGGTTGGGCTAAAAATACTGGTTCAATGAAAGTTGCTCAAGTCAACAATAATTGGGTACTAACTCCCAAGCCTAATCTGACTCCCGAACAACAAAGTGAACTTAGTTATCTACCTGCTATTTTGCAGAATCAGGGAGTTCAATACCAGATTGACCCCAATAACAATAGCTATATCCTTAACAGCCCTAGCAAAGAGGTTCTAGACCTGCTGGCGCATACTTACGATTGGGGAAGCGATCGCCTTGCTTGTGGTGTTTATCAAATTCCAGGTCTAGTTATGGGTAATAACAGTAATGCTCAGGTACAGGATTACAAAAACTCTTGGCAGTTAATGCAGTGGTATTCTCCCCAAGCGATCAAGCAGGATATTGTCCCCTATACTTTAGCTGAAGCCCAATATCTCAAGTCAGTTCAAAATGACTATCAGCTTTTAGCCAAATATATTGTCGATAATCACGATCAAAAGCAAAATCTCAAAGACCTAGATACAGAGCCTGAAGCCGAGTTA
>JBDKJC010000298.1:0-5281 GCA_039796815.1 Cyanobacteriota bacterium
AAGATATTCCTTGTTGTTCAAGAAACTTTTTCAAAGAATTGCGGGCATGAAATAACCGAGATTTAACTGTTCCTACAGGCACATTTAAAATTTCAGCAACTTGTTTTTGAGGTAAATCTTCTAAATCGTGCAAAACTAATACGGCTCGATGCTCAAAACTAAGATTATTCAAACCTCTATGCACCAAATCCTGATAATGTAACTGCATCAAATCTGATGCAGGCTCTAAATTAGTTAGTTTTGTCTTGTCTAATTCTTGCTCCCAAGTTTTTTCGTTGAGGCTAGTTTTTTCTTGACCTCTAGCTAATTTACGTCGTTGATCTGTGGCGACATTCCAGCTAATCCGATAAAGCCAGGTGGAAAAATATTTAGTATTCTTTAATTTTGGTAATCCTTTCCAAACCTTGAGAAACACCTCCTGCACCAAATCATCTAGAATTGCCGAACCACATAATTGATAAAGAGTTGAGCGCACCCGCTGTTGGTAACGTTGGTATAGCAACCGAAAACAGTCGCGATCGCCCTGCTGACAAAGTAAGATTAATTCTTGTTCTGTCACCGATCCTGTTTCTAACGCTGCATTGATTGCACTAGCCTGTTCACAAGCTAATATTTTGCTCATTTTACCTAGAAATAGTTCGTTCTTTTTATTTAGACTAACAATGGTTGAGATTAGTTCAATTTCGCCTCATATTTCAGCCAAGCTTTACTAATTATTTTGCTTGTTTAAACAGTAAGTATTAATTTCCTGAATCAATTTCTGCTGTATTCTTCCTGCTTTGATCGCATCCTGTCGAGCCGATTTAAGAGCAAGAAAATCTTTGTTTTCTCTAGCGGTTACCGCATCGTAGGTAGCCTGTGAGTAAATACGATAGATGGTAATAAGCTGGTTTTGATATGTAATCAATTCGCTATGATTAATATTAAGTACTGTCATATGCTCGGCTGCTCGATCGAATCTATTGGCAGCCTGAAGCCAGTTTTTCATTTCGCTTGACTGTTCATTAGCATCACTAGCATTTTGATTGTTTTTTTGAACATCTCGAGCAACTCGAAAAATCTGTTCGCACTGAGAAAATTTATTTTCTTCACAACTGACAGCAAATAAGCTTAAGATCACAATTATTAAAATTGACTGATAGTTACTTGTTAATCTGCCTCTCAATTTACTCTGTCTAGAGACCAACATCGTATTTATGACTTCTGACTCCTAATTATTTATGCCTTGTTTGATGTTCTTGCCAAGCATAATTAATAATTTGCTCCAAACTAGCATAATCTAGAATTAAAGTTGTTGAGTAAGCTTAAAATTAATATATACGGCTCACGGCATAATCAGTTAGTTCATGGAGAGCATCTTTAGAACTAGAAGGAGGCAGACAACTAAGGCTTTGGGCAGCTTTATAAGCCAGATCCTTGGCTAGTTGACGAGCTTGCTCAATACCATCGCTTTTTTTGACTAATTCTAAAGCTCGATCAAGATCTTCTGATTCAGCAAATTTTCGCTCAATTAAAATTTTTAAGTAAGGTTCTTGTTGCAGAGCATAAAATACAGGAGAAGTTAATTTACCGCTAGCTAAGTCCAATCCTGCTGGTTTACCAAGCACTTCAGTTGAGCCAGTAAAATCGAGGATATCATCCACAATCTGAAAAGCTAAACCTAAATTGCGACCATAGCTATAAAGGTTCTCTACTACCTCACTACTCGCATCACTCAACACAGCAGCAGCCTTGGCGCTATTTGCCATTAATGATGCAGTTTTATAATAAGTTTTGTCTAAGTAAGAGTCAATAGAAGCATCTATATCAAAGCGGTTTATGCTTTGCACAATTTCTCCTTCGGCAAAATCTCTAATTACTTCAGACAAAAGTTTGACTACCTGTAAATTATCTAGATTAGCCAAATACCAAGATGACTGGGCAAATAAAAAATCTCCTGCTAATACAGCAATGCGATCGCCAAATAAACTATTGACTGTTTCCACGTTACGACGCAGATCGGCTTCGTCAACTACATCATCATGTACTAAGCTTGCAGTATGAATCATCTCCGTGATTTCTGCTAAACGACGATGACGTTCTGTTGGTTCATGGTCTGACATAGTAGCCCGCGAAGCTAACAAAACGATCGCTGGTCGAATCCTTTTCCCCCCAGCATCAAACAAGTGTTCGGCAGCAGCACCTAAAATCGGATGGCGCGCCCCAATCAGTTGCTTGAGATTATCTGTCAAAATATTCAGATCATTTTCAACGGGTGTCAATAACGAGGTAGTAGAAGATGTCATTGTTCAGCCAGGTATGGCAAATAATTATTTAAGAAACTTTACATATATTGTACTTATTTTAAGGGAAGCTCACCTAATAACCAACTAATAACTTAAGAACGATGAAAAATTTAAGTCTTAAATCAAGACCAGATAAGTGTTTAATCTAAAAGATTTGTGCTATTCTCAATAATGAGAGTATTACCAAAACTAAAGGTTACTTCCTGAAAGTGCGAGCTAGCCAATAACATATTGGCAGGTGTAGTAGATATAACTATCTCAGGATTAACCTCTTGCTAGGGCAATCAGCTTTATTTGGCTGAAATAAATCGATCGATAATCAGAGTAGCTTCAATCTAGATACAGACAATTTTTTTGGATGTTTTAGATAAGACCAAGGCATCTCGAAGTAGGGTTCATAATAGCTCTCCATTAACTTTCTCCTAAAATTTTGCTGTTTACTGTCTAAGCTAATTAGGCGACAAGAGGTCAACAGCAGCATCGAAGGTGCAAAGAAGTTTCTAGTTTTAATTTTCCCCAAATTACTTAATCAAAAAAATCCGATTTAAATAAGCCCACATTCACGATGAACTTGAGCAACTTACCCGTTTTCATCTTATTTTTTGCTAGTGTCTATCTCTCAATTGTTTATGGCTTATTGAAGATAGCAGAATTCCAAAGGCATAATACTAGAACAATTTCTCCCAATGTCGCGGATTCAAAACAGCCTATAAAAATTCCTTAAGCTAAAGATACGGAGTCTGCTTTGATGATTGGTTAAATTACTCTGTAGGATTTAAAGCCATTACTTCCGAGATGAGTTGTTTAACCTCAATCTTCTGTACGAGTGGATAATAGCCCAACCATTGCTGAGATAGATCGGCAAACTGTTGAGGAGATCCTGTCACACAAAAGCGAGTTGGCAAGGAAAAATGATTGTTTCTTAGTCCTAATAAGGATAATTCTTTCTCCGCTGCAACCACTATATGTTCTGCTGGATCGACGACCTTAACGGAGTCTGGCAATAAGGTACGGATAATCGGCTCTAGGTGTCGATAATGAGTACAGCCATAAACTAAAGTATCGATATCTTGTGCTAGCAATGGGGCTAAATATTCCTGAGCGACTAATATAGTTTGTTCTGTATATAATTGATTTTGCTCAATTAAGCTGACAAACTGAGGACAGGCTACTTCCCACACCTGAGCTTGGGGCTTAATTTCCTGAATTGCTTGACGGTAAGCATGACTTTTAGCAGTAGCAGCAGTAGCCATTACCCCAATTCGCTCTCCTTGAATAACGGCAGCTTTTGCCCCCGAGAGAATTACCCCCAGAATAGGAACATCGTATTCCTTTCTGACAATTTCTAAAGCTAGAGCAGAGCTAGTGTTACAAGCCATAATAATCATTTTGAGATCTTGACCACACATCCAATCGAGGATTTCGCGCGCAAAGAGCAAAATTTCTTCTGGCGATCTCGTTCCGTAGGGTAAACGAGCCGAATCAGCGACATAGAGAAGAGATTCGGTAGGCATTTGACGATACATTTCTCTTAATACCGTCAACCCGCCAACTCCGCTATCAAATAAGCCTATCCGCTGATGTGAATTTTTCATATTAAATGGTTAGTTTTGTCTTAAATAAGATTAACTATTGAAGTATAAATACTTAACTTAAAGATTATTCTGTTTAATATACTCCACAATCCCCTTGGCGATCGCTTCTGCCATCAGACGACGATGATTAGGATCTTCAAGATTGTCAGCATCGACCGCTCCTGTTACAAAGCCCACCTCGACTAACACAGCTGGCATAGTAGAATGTCTCAGGACATAAAATCTAGCTCTTCTAATACTTCGGTCATCAATATCGACTCCATTTAAAATACTCCAGTGAATCAATTCTGCCAAGCGACGACCACTGTCATAATAGTAAGTCTCTAACCCACTGACATCAGGGCGACTGAGGCTAATAGAGTTGGCGTGAATACTGACAAACAAATCAGCCTTAACACGATTGGCAAGGTCGGTTCGACCCTCAAGACTGATAAAAACATCCGTGTCTCTAGTCATTACGACATCAATGTTTTGTTTTCTAAGAATTTCTTCCACGTCGAGGGCAATTGGCAAGATTACATCTTTTTCTCGCAAACCATCAATACCAATCGCACCAGAATCTTCACCACCATGACCAGGATCGATAATTACTCTAGGGCGGTCAGCTGTAAGAGGAGGTAGGCTTTCCCCAATCGTATTTTCTTTGGGAACTTTGGCAAATCCTGGAGGTAATAAAGGTGCGTCACTTTCAGGTAGAGGAGCAAGACCTATCTCAATCGGCAAAGCAACTTCGTTATCGTTAATACTCAGCTTGCCCAGATGATATCTCAAGCGAGTGGTAATTTCTAAGACGACTTGGGTACTTTCTTGACGTACTTTTAATTCAGAAATCGGGCTATCTGCCTGTAGCTCAGGTCCTTGAAAATCTTCGGCTAATTCGGCATTGTCAATGGTAACTTGATAAATACCATTACTCTTACGAGATACTACCGCCGAAAGCTCGCGATCGCCATAAATCATTAGTTGGGTATCATTATCTCCCAGCTCGATTTCTTCAATCGAGTTTAGCTGCTCGTCATCCAAAGCTGTTTCAGATGATGTATCAGATTCGGTTGTGGGTAAGGGAGAATCAGGAACGCCTGCGGTAGAATTAGGTAGATCGCCTTTAGGAACTAGGAGCAAGCCTTTAATGCGACTAAAGGTAGCCCACCAATCAGGGCTTTCTTCCGTCACCCTCATGCTCATAACTGCCTGTTCGTCTTCTGTCTGTTCAAAATCAATTGTGGAAACACCGTATTGATTGACAGCTATCGACCGATCGGCCAAATCTTCGGGCAGAGTAACACCTTCAAGAGAGAAATCAATGCGATCGCCATCTCGTTCAGAATCAATCTTTATTTGACGATTGCCTTCAATGTCAATAAAAAAGCCATTGCTAGTGGCTTGAATATAAGGAGAGCT
>JBDKJC010000299.1:0-5280 GCA_039796815.1 Cyanobacteriota bacterium
AGTTGCGTACCTTGATTACGGTGAACCAGATCGACTATTAATGTTCACCTAATTTATCTAGTTATAAAGTGATTAAATCTCGTCTTCAACCCAGCAAATCAAATATTGTCAAGTCTAAATTTACATCTTTAAGACAACAGGGATGGTTTTTGCTCAGTTCTTGGCGATCGCTTGATTGGCTATTGCTGTTATCAATTATGATCGTAACTGTATTCGGTGGATTTACAATTTATAGTACCGAGTTGGTTGGAAAACATAGCTATAGTTATCAACATTGGCTAATTAGCGCAGTGGGATTAATTATTACTCTGATTTTTGCCCGTTGGCATTATCTAATATTATTGCGTTGGCACTGGTTAATTTATACTCTGACTAACATCTCGCTAATTGCCGTAATCATAACAGGAGTCTCGGCTAAAGGGGCGCAACGCTGGATTAACATTGCTGGTTTTAATGTTCAGCCTTCTGAGTTTGCCAAAATTGCGATGGTCATTACCTTAGCAGCTTTATTGCATAACCAGGGCTATGCAACTTTAAAAATCATTTTGAAAACTTTGGCAATTACGGCTATTCCTTGGGGCTTAGTCTTTATCCAGCCCGATCTAGGAACTTCTCTGGTTTTTGGAGCGATCGTTATTACCATGCTCTATTGGTCAAATGCTAAAATCGGCTGGCTAATTTTGCTGGTTTCTCCACTTTTTTCCGCTATCCTTTATAATCTTTATCTTCCAGGCTGGATTTTTTGGGTTTTACTAGTGATGGGGATTGCCTGGTTAACTTTACCCAGCAGAATCATTTCTACCCTTAGTGCTTTGATAATTAATTTAGGTGCGGTAGAGTTAGCTATTGTTTTCTGGAATGTCCTAAAAGACTATCAAAAAGCGCGATTAACTCTGTTTCTCGATCCCGAACAAGATCCTTTAGGTGGAGGATATCACTTGATTCAATCACGAATCGCGATCGGTGCGGGTGGATTCTGGGGTAAAGGATGGCATCAGGGGACTCAGACTAAACTTGATTTTATTCCCGAACAGCATACTGATTTTATTTTTTCTGCCGTTGGCGAGCAATTTGGTTTTATTGGCTGTCTTCTTCTATTGTCATTATTTTGGCTAATCTGCGTTCGTTTGCTTTGGATTGCAGCTACAGCAAAAGATGATTTTGGTTCTTTACTGGCGATTGGAACATTAACTATCATTGCCTTTCAGGTTGTAATTAATATTAGTATGACTATCGGCTTAGCACCGATTACTGGTATTCCCCTGCCCTGGATGAGCTACGGGAGATCTTCTTTGTTAACCAGCTTTATTAGTATCGGTTTGGTTGAGTCGGTTGCTAATTATCGAGAAAAGGTACGCAGCGATCGCAATTTTTGATTCTGAAAACATTAAGTATGAAGTAGAAAAAAGGATGAAGTAAAAACAAAGAGCTGGAAAACTCATGAATTACTTTCATCCTGACTCATATGAAGTACGTTTAGACAATTGCAATTACAACTCGCGCCCTAAAGGACTAGCTTCGCGTCGCAAAGACGTTTATCCCGCTTAGTTCGGGGCAAAGATTTTATAAGAAGTAATCAAGCGGACTTGATATCACTCATGGCTAAAGATTATTAAAGATTAATCTTATCTACTTACTTAATACTAGCCATAAGACTCGATTTTTTCTTCCCCATTGGGCATAGTTGGTACAAATTTCTTTAGGCCCAGATATTGCTGTAAAACATGCCAGACATATAAGGGATTCAAAATGGCATAACGTTGCCACAATCTTTTTGGCTCTTGAATTAAACGAAATAGCCATTCTAAACCTACATCCTGCATCCATTTTGGCGCTTGAGGTAAAGTTCCTGCATGAAAATCAAAAGCTGCGCCAACTGCCAAAATTGGAATGTTGAGTAAGTTACGATATTCATAAGCCCAAGTTTCCTGTCTAGGACAGCCTAAGCCGAGAAAAACTGCGCTGGCACCAGAAGCCCTAATTCTGGCAACTAACTCTAGACGTTCATCAGGCGAAAGTCTCCTAAACTTAGATTCTTCCATACCCGCAATCCTAAATTCAGGATAAAGCCGCTTTAAATTACGAGCAAACTTTTCTAAAGTTTCTTTTTTACTACCGTATAAATAAATACTTAGTCCCTCTCTAGCAAGAGACTCTGCTACTTTTAAAGTTAAGTTTGGTCCATAAACGCGATCGGGCAACTGCTTTTTGTAAATTCCTGATAATGCCCAGCGCACTGGTTGTCCATCAGGAACAACTAGATCGAGACCATTCAAACGTCTAGCATGGGTGCTATCTAAAAAACCAGTCATTACCCCGTGTACCGCCAAGGCACTAACAGAAAATGCGTGCTTATTTCTAGCAGCATCAGTGATTGTGGATACTGCCGACTCATAATCAACGGCACTCACGTTAATTCCTAAAATTGAATATTTTCCTAAATTAATCATTTCTTAATTCCATCTTTCTACACCACTTTCATAAATCTCTGACAAAATTTGCTTGATATTATACTTAAGTGACCATTCTGGATAGTGAGATTTAAACTTTGCTAAGTCACTAATGTACCAGATGTGATCGCCACTACGATTAGTATCTGTATATGAATAATCTAATTTCTTACCAGAAAGTTCCTGAGCAATAGCGATCGCCTCAAGCATTGAGCAGTTGCTTTCTTTGCCACCGCCGATGTTATAAACTTCAGCTACTCGAGGATTTTTATAAAACTCATAAAAGGCAGATATTAAATCTGAACAGTGGATATTATCGCGAACTTGTTTCCCCTTGTAGCCATAAATCGTGTATGGCTTACCGATCGCCGTACACTTAACTAGGTATGCTAAGAATCCGTGTAATTCTGTTCCCGAATGATTAGGTCCAGTTAGACATCCTCCTCTAAACGAAGCAGTACGAATCCCAAAATATCGCCCATACTCTTGTACAAGCACGTCAGCCGCAACTTTAGAAGCTCCAAATAAAGAATGTTTGCATTGGTCGATGCTCATGCTTTCTGGTATTCCCTGAGCATATTCATGAGCTGGATCGATTTCCCAGCGCTGCTCTAATTCTTTCAAAGGTAAAAAGTTAGGTAAATCTCCATAAACCTTGTTGGTAGAAGTGAAGATAAAAACCGCATCAGGACAGAACTCACGAGTAGCCTGGAGTAGATTTAACGTACCATTAGCATTGACTGTAAAGTCAGAAAAAGGATCTTTAGCAGCCCAGTCGTGAGACGGTTGAGCTGCTGTATGAATAATCAGCGATATGTCGTTACCAAAGTGTTGAAAGATTTCTTTAATCGCATCATAATCGCGGATATCCACTTCACGGTGCTGGTAGTTATTAATCTCTTCTTCTAATCTTTGACGATTCCACTTGGTTGAAGCTTCTTCGCCAAAGAAAAACTTACGCATATCATTATCTATACCGACAACATCCATTCCCAAGCTACTGAAGAATTTGACGGCTTCCGAACCGATCAAACCAGCAGAACCAGTAATAATTGCTACGCCCATATTCAACTTTAATTTTTAATTGCTTATTTACTTCACTTACCCAACTGTTATCTGAAACTCGAAGTTAAAATTCAATAAGTTTCAGGTGAGTTATCAGTATTTACTATTAAGTATATTTACTACCAATTCTCTGCCATAATAGCTTGAATTTATTAATATGTCGATAACTAATCAGTAAAAATGCTGAGAAAAAAACTGCAATAATTAAATATTACGATATTTGGCTTATTTTGTTTAGTAAGCTCATTCAAATTATCAATTGGAAAAACCAAGGGTTTTAAATAAACAACAAAATATTAGCAACAGTTTTTGGCAAAAGAGACAAAAAAAGCTCGATAACATTACATATTGTGCAACGCCAAATTTTCCCGAATTCCTCAAATCCTTCTTGTCGAATATTCTTTAACTATTCAACCAATTTGATCTTAAACACGGTGAATAGTTCTATATTCTTGATATTCACTACCAAGACTACCCGTGATCATACCAGCTCCTAAAAAGGAGGTTTGAATGCCTTTAACAAACACGGCTTTGCGACCAAAAGATATAGCTGCCGTTAATATGCCCTGGACTAGGCGAAAAACGCCTTTAGCAAATCGCTGAATTCTAGTACCTATAGAGCGATTTTGCACTAATTCACAAAAGGCAAATCCATTGCCACGACGATAAGCTCTCTGCCACAGCCATTTATAGTTAGTCCGACTAGCTGGAAGCCATTCTGTCACCATCGCTTTATCTGCCCAAATAGCCTTGTATCCCTTCTGGTAAACCTGCATGAACAAATGTGTATCATCCGCACCATTAGAACGAAACTGTTCATCAAAACGAACATGCTGAAACAATTCTGCCTTAGCAAAAAGGTTGCTAGTATAGGCATACTCATAGTTGTGAGACAAATTTTGCCCATTAGATAAATTGCCAGTCCCAAAAAAGCTATGAAGCCAATCAGCGGGTCGCTCGACAAAGTGAGGTGTCACAGGACCTGTCAAAATATCGGCAGCAAATTCCTGTTGAGCTGTCATCAATTCATCTAGCCAGTTTTCAGCAGGTACTTCATCGTCATCCATAATGGCAATAAAATCTACATCTACATCATTCTTCGCTATGTCTACTGAATGATTGCGGGCAAAGGGAATACCTCTTTGCTTTTCGATCTCGTATACTAATTGCATTTTCTGCTGCATTTGATGATGGGCAACAAATTCATCGCAAACAGCTTTGGCAGAACCTTCTGCATCATTATCCACAATCACTAGCTTGATATCTGGTGCTGGATTCTTCGTAAATTTTTGTTTTGCTACACCATTTAGCAATCTCTTAAGTCCGTCAGGTCGGAAACAGGTAATTACACAAATAGCAATTCTAATAGGCTGGGCGTTATTTAAAGTTTCTACTTCGTTCTCTACGACTCTCATGTTCATTTTGCTTAAGTAAGGCGTAAATGGAGTAATGCCACTCATTAATAGTCATGTAGATTGCAGATTAATTAATCGACAATCAACTGGCAGCAATAATAGCATTACTTTTGGTTTCAAATTTTTTTTTGTATGTTTGGTAAAGTTTTTATCCAGGCTTAATATGTATGTCTTGTATCCAAACTTTTTTTTCTACTAATCATGAACAGCCAAGTTTTTCGACATGTTCATATTTTAATTAAACCATCTTCTAGTTTATATTCAGGTAAAGATTGTAACCTAAATATTTAATTAAATAATACTGACTTTACAATATATTATTATCACAACTAAAATAGGTAAAAATCGTT
>JBDKJC010000300.1:0-5268 GCA_039796815.1 Cyanobacteriota bacterium
AGATTACTTCAACAGCTAGATCTGGTATGTCCTTTTCAGTATTGAAGCAGTATTGAGCATCGGGTTGCTTGGCGCTATGAGGTGGATTTCGGATATCTGTAGAGCCTAAAGCAAAATATTCAATCCCAAACGCTCTGCAATAGGCATTAATTAATATAGTTATGGTTTGGGCAATACGTTCGTGGTTCCGACTTGGGGACATTAATGTAATTACTTGTTCATAATAAGAAATGCGATAATTTGAATTATTATTATTTGCCAAAGATTCATAATCTTCCCAGGTCATATCTGAAAGAGCGACAGTGGTATCTCTTTCTTTGATATTAGGTTTTGATAAGGGTAAATTTATTTGAATATCAATCATGGGTAAAGCTATTGTTTCGGGCTTTTATTTTTGAGCGATCGCATTTGTCAGCTTTTACTCTACGTTAATTTGACAATTTTCTGGGTCTACCGCCTTTCTTGCCATTATTTAGTGTATTATTCTCCATGAATTTTATTCCAAGCATCCACAGGGATTAACTTTTAATGTCGAGCGCAAGAAGTTTCATAGGCTAAGATAGATTCTTAACTTTTGCTGTACCTGGAGGAGTTTATCTGACTCTAGTTCTCCAATAAATCTATTGAATCTTTGTTTATCGAAAGTGGCAGGATCGATCGCGATGATTTCGCTATTACGGTCTAGACAGTTTAAATTTGACTTAGGAACAAAGACTCTTGCGCTTCCTTTGGATGGAGCATCTCTTGAGGTTAGAGGTAATACGGTTATCTTCTGTCGTTGTTGATTAAAACTAGTTGCACTAATAATTAATCCTGGTCTAGTTTTTTTGATTTCGGTTCCTATTTGTGGTTCAAAGTCAATCAGCCAGATACTTCCGAGTCGATAATTTGGCATGATTCTTCAGCCTCGCTCCATCCTAAATTTTCTTGGTCAATAATTACCGCATCAGCAATCATTTCTGCTTCTATAAGCTTTAGATATTCTTGTTCAACCATTAGTCCAATTAAGGCGCTGCGACTACGTTCTGTTGGGATGTTTTCAGCAATCTCTTGTGCCAGTCCTTTTTTTGTTAGAGCATCGAGCTTTTTTTGCTGCTGCTCATTGAGATAAATCGATATATTAGTCATAACTAATACTATGTATATTATAAAACCTATTATATCCAACTAATAAGAATTTATTTTACTTCTAATGTCGAGCGTAAGAAGTTTACCAAAGTAGATCTAAATCACAGCTTCACCGCATGTAACCCAGACATAGTTAGAAAAATACTTTATATCTAACTATAATCATGTCTACTAACACTGCCGACGATATCAGAATCAAGGTGACTTCTCCCGACGTTGATGCTAAGCATACAACGGGGGCTTCCCAAAATCACTTTTGAGAGTTTCGTCCTTCACACGGTCTTGTCTAGCACCAGTTACCTGATACCCCGACAGATCCCATCCAGACGCAATTTCAATACCCGAAAGACCACGGGATTTTATGACTTGACCACTTGCCACATCTCTAGGCTTGACCGACCCACACTCATGACACTCATGAATCCTGACACTCAAATCTTTTTTCACCCAAGCTCCACAGTCAGGGCAGGTTTGAGATGTGCCATTGGGGTCAACTTTGCCATAGTAGATACCACGCTTGAAGCAAACCCAAGGCAATACTTGATTCACAAATTGTCCCAGCCCAGCATCAAGCGTATGTTTCCCCAACATACCTTTTGCCATGATGCGGAAATCTAGGTCTTCCACGAAAATCATCTGAGCTTGGTCGCATAAATGATGAGCAAGTTTGAATTGCCAGTCAAGCCGACACGCTGCAATTTGTTCGTGAATTCTACCTATTTTCTGAATCAAGTTGGCACGAGAATTAGATCTCTTCTGTTTCCTCTTCAAACACCGTTGCAGCAATTTAAGCTTACGTTGAAGTTTGTTGAAAAAACGAGGTCTAGCAATCTGCTCACCTTCACTCGTACTCAAAAAATAACTCAGCCCCACATCAATTCCTATTGCCGTACCATAAGGCATCACATCAGGAATATTGACATCAAGTTGAAGACTCATGGTGACGTACCAACCAGAATGCTTTTTCGTAACCCGTACTGTTTTTACCACAAACCCATCAGGGATTGGACGATGCAAAACAATCGACATCAAGCCTATTTTGGGCAGCTTGATATTGCTCCCTTCAATGGGACTGACCTTGAATTGCGGGAACAAGAAAGAGCGGTATTGCCCAAACTTCTTGAAGCGTGGAAACCCAAATCCTCTTTGTTTCATCGCTGCAAACGACGCTTCTACCCGACGAATTGGTTCTTGAATAACTTGAGACTGCACATCTTTCAAGTGAGGCAACTTTACTTTGACTGCTGTAAGAGCATTTTGTTGCTCGTAGTAGCCAGGGTAAGGAGTATCGGCAGGAATAATGTATTCAGATCTCAAAGAACAGGAATTGATGTCACATTTACGAGACTTTATCCAGTCTTTGCGTTCTCTCAAAGCGTAATTATATACGCCACGACACATCTCAAGCCATTCGACCATACGGACTTCTTGCTCAAAAGATGGGTAAACGCGGTACTGATAGTTTATCGGGCAACCAACGTAAAGCGGGACAAAAAGAGAAGTTAGTTCGCAAACTGTAATCGAGAACTAAGATTGTTTCTTCTCTTTTAGATCGGAGTATAAATCTGACCAACTATCTTTTAGGGCATCAATTGATTTTTGAAGTTCATCAATTTGATTTCTTCTAATAACCATCATAAGCCCATCAATATGAGACTCTGTACCAGCAGCTCCTAGATGCTGATAACGAGAAAGTTTGCCAGACTCTTTTTTAGAGGGAAAAATTGCTTCTTTTGCTTGTAATTTATAGTACCAGTAAGCCTTGTACTGTCCTCTTGCTTGATAACGAGCCAAATGACAGCCAATCGGAGCTACTTCTCCCGAAGCGAAGATATCTTTAATCTGCTGCTCTATTGCAGCAATGGTGGCTAATAATCTCTCAGCACGATTTATTTTGTCTATTTTGCTAGCCTCTTGGGTTTTAGCAGACATAGTTGAAATGGGGTTAGGACAACTAATATAATCCTAACATTGTTCGCGAGTATTAATCGCGAACAATGTCCGTTCTAGTCTGTCTCACTATGAATTTAAGAGAACGTTGTCAAACTGTATTCCAAGCAGGATATAAACTTGGTCAGAATTCGTTCCGCACCTTAGCACAGAAAACCGATCTTTCTAAGAGCAGTGTACACCGACTTTATCACCGAATATTCAAAAGAAACCGACATCCAGAATCTTCTTTATGGGAAACAAGAGAGGGACAGGAATGGCTTCGTTTATTAGTTTTAGCTACTATTTTTATCTTTGCTCTTCAAGGAGGAATTGGCTGCGAGAGACTTTCTCAATTTTTTCATTTACTACGTTTAGGGAACTCCAGAAAATAAAATATCCAAACCTATTCAGAAACGGGAAAAATATCAATAAACCAATTAGGAAGGTGAGGTAAACGTTGGATCTGAGATTCAATTTCATTCATCTCTGGTTTAGTAAGCTTAACTCCGTTTGAATAATTGGTCTTAACCAATTTAATTTGGGGATTTTTTCCTTTCCAGGTCATTGTTTGTGCAAAATTGATTGCCGTTTCCACAGAATCTAAAATGCTCCCATTCCAATGATGTTCCAAAATAGCCCAAGTTCTTTCAATCGGATTGTATTTACTATGATAGGGAGGATAGTAAGCCAATCGAACGTGAAGTTGATGATGATGAGCAAACTCAACTAGTCTTTTCATAAATTGGGTTCGACGAGAGCTATTTTCACCGCCATTATCCTGATTAATCAGTAAGGTGCGAATTTGACTAAATCTATTTTTGACACTCATCCACCATTGTTCGAGGACATCCACTATAAAATCAGCAGTTACTTTTGATTCGGTAAAATAGAAAAATAACTCATCTAACTCTGGAAGCAAAATGCCATAAGGTGTTAGTTTGGCTGAAGGTTGATAATCATGGTCACAACTTGATGTGGGGACTCGACTTTTTCCTCCTCTAGAAAAAGGGCCGATTTTGACAGTTGCCTTGGCATCCATCGAAAGACGCAAAACCGATTCTTGTTCTTCGGCTAAAGAGTTGAACTCAAACACTTGTTCAAAGATGTCATCTGTCTCAGCAATTTTTTTTGAGGTTGGCTCTTGGCAACACGCTGTGGATAATATCCTAGCTGGTTAAGTTTTTGACGAATAGTTTCGCAACTAGGCAAGGAATGTTCACTGTAATTGTACTGACTTACCAATTCTTTCCTGACTTGTTTTGCACTTAGACGAGTGTAAAGACGTTGAGTTTTAAAACTGGGGTCAGTCTGGCTATTACAATCAACAATTTTCTGAATATCTGACAATAAATTCGGAAAATGCCACTCTGCTTTTTTTCGCCCTCTAGCATGATAATTATTTACTTGAGTCGTACCACTTGTTACTTCGGATATTCCTTTTCTCATCGTGCCACGATTCCAACCTAATTCTTTTTCTGCTCTTGATTGACCCCCATAACCTACTTCAAGAACTATTTGTGCCATAAAACGCCTTTTCGATGCACCTTTAAGTGTTTTCGCTGTTTCTTGTAATATTTGTTTATATGATTCTGTCCATTCCATATTAGGAGAAGTAACCGCTCTTTTCCTTCACCTTACACTTTATTTGGATGTTTATTTATTTGGACTTCCCTAACCAGAATTAGGTACTATTTCACATAAATCAATCTCTTACTTGGTAGGTTTAGCACCTTTGAACCGAGACAGTCCTAAAGGATACCGCTTCGCATATGGCAAGTTTCGAGGTAAACGCCGAATTCATGGCGGACGAGCTAAGATTCGTTGCGTACTGTACATGGCTGCTTTAGTAGCGGTTCGTTTTAATCCGACGATCAAAGCTTTTTACGAGCGTTTGCTAAATAAAGGTAAGCGCCAAAAAGTAGCTTTAACTGCCTGTATGCACAAACTTTTAATTGTTTTAAACGCCATGATGAACCAGAATCAATCTTGGCGACACGAAGTTAGTCCTTTAGGGCAACCTTTCGATTCCGCGTAATCCCATTCCGTTTAAATACATTTTTAGACATAATTTTTTAACCTCTGGTGGATAGCTTTGCTCGATTGGCGATTCAACATACTGACGACCGCAATCGTGGCATTTATAACATTGCTTTCCACGGCGAAAACCATTTTTGATAGTTCTACTTGACTGGCATTTAGGACATTTTA
>JBDKJC010000301.1:0-5268 GCA_039796815.1 Cyanobacteriota bacterium
CAATTCCTCCAAATAGGCGATCGTTTCCAGTACTACCAACCAAAGAATCATTACCCAGACCGCCAGCAATAGTATCGTTGCCAGTACCACCAGAGAGAGAATCGTTGAAGTTGCTACCAGTGATGTTGAACTGCTCAATGTTGGAGGTAGTTAAAAGACGTGTGCCAGTGTTGTTAAGTAAAAAACCATTGCCATAAATAGTATTACCAACTGCACCTTGATAAGCAGAGTAATCAACACTCAATAAGTCATTTCCGCCATTAGCGTTGATGGATTTACCAGCAACCGAATCAGCAGAGTTGTAAATAAAGCTATCGTTGCCACTGCCAGTAGTAAGGTTGGTAATCGATTCAATATTAGCGATGGAAGTAACGACAGAAGTGTTGCCGTAGTCCAGGTTAATTGGATTATTGGAATTAATTTCGATATCAATTTTGGCATCGCTAGCATTCAAGGTAGGAATCGGGGGAGAGCCGAGATACGTGCGAAATAGTGCAACATACCCTCTAAACCTTTACTCAGTCTGAGTTTCAAAAATCTCAATCGGCAGGTCAATTGCTCCCTCAAATGGTTGGGGAATGTTCTTCAAATCCACCACGTAATCCCCATACCGCTTGAGATTGCGGTTGATATAAGGACTCATAGTTGCCAACATTCGACGATTCATCTTAAATCCCTCGGCATTCAAACTTTGAATTACTCTGGTCATGTCTACTTCTAGATAGGAACTTGTAACGTGACGGCGATTGGCATAAGAAAGCATATGGGATGTAACTCTACCCCGAACATGACGTGCCATTTCATTAGGACCAATATTGCACCCATAACCAAATGCCGTCAGAATATACCTTTCTTGGGGTCGAGATAGCTTAGGTTCGCTTCCTGATATTGGACCAAAATGTTTCGTCCAGTTGAGCCAATGTTCTACATTACAAAGGATGTCTAATACGCTGCGCTGGGGCAATCGCTCCCGAATAGCGTTAAATAAAGCATCTGCACCATCTGGTTTATCCTGAGCAGTGATTCTTCTAAGAACAGGAATTCCTTCTTCGTTAATTGTTATTTGGTCGCCCTGCTGGCAGATAATATCTACCTCGCGGGCTACTTTGGTGAGTTGATTTTGCAGGTGAGATATAAATTTATCTGGAGTATCAGGAATACCTAATTCGGCACAGTATTCGGCTATTTTTGGTTCGCATTCCGACCAAGGTAATAACTGTTGACGAAAGTCAGCATAATTTTCCGAACCCATTACGCAAGCATCTCCTGTCTTGAGTTCTGTAGCTAGATGGGAAAAGATACAAATCTCTAACTGACTGCGCACTAATACTTCTTTACCATCAACTTCTACAATTACTAGTCTGCGCCATAGTTCGCTGATAAAGCTTAAATCAATATCTGCTGGTAGAAATTTGGCTCTTTTATGTTGATTGTCTAAGACAAATTGAACAGCTTCGATTACCGACTGTTCGTTAGAAGTAGAGTAAATTTCCAACGAACTTACCAAGTCAAATAAAGCCTTACGATAGCGAGAATAAAACGACCAGAGTAAGGGAAAATGGTTTTTGGTATTGACCGCAGCAATTTCTGAGTATTGTCCTAACAGTGAATCAGTTCCGCCGTTATTATCCAATAAACCCTGTACCTGCTTTCCTAGTTGAGTATAATTCTTGGATTCCTGGGAAAAGACAAGAATTTCAGCAAATAATCCCAGCATGGTCTGGGTTTGAGCGAGATATTTCTCTCTTAGATACTCCAGCTTGGTTTTGGCGTTGTTATGAATCTTCTTAATTCGTTTGAGGAACATCTCTACCATGTGGTCGCGGGTTTTAACCTGAGCCTGATAAAGCAAACACAGCAACAAAGTACGGCGTTTGGGCAGTCTAAAGTCGTTGAATTCAGAGATGTCTGAAGTTCTGGCTAGTGCAGCGAAAGATTTTACTTTGGTAGCAGGAATGAATGAGAGTAATTGTTGGGCATTTCCTATCACCATCATGGTGTCGAACTTATCCTGTAGTTCTTTAATGTGATTTAGTTTATGGCTTTTGGGCGGAGACTTGAGAAGATTAAGATTGGCATTGGTCATCTCAACTGAATCGGGAACTAAGAGTTTGTCTAAGTTCTGTCTGTCTTTTGGGGATAGTTTACGGGCTACTCGCTTGAACAAACGGGTATTAACTATAGTACGAATATGACCCGCTAAACGGTCTAAAGTATTGAAGGCTGGTAATTCGTAGCGTTGTCTTACCAGTTCTTCAATAGCTGCATTAATCAAATCGGCTGGATGATCTCTCACGAAGGCCGCATTCTTGATAGCGATCGCAGCTAGTTCTTGTCCCTGATTATTGTATGGATTGATGTTCAGGTATTCTCTAATAGCCTCTTGATAGTAACGAATCGACCGTAGGGAAGGAATTGAAGAGACTTGATCATCTAGTTTCAGACAGGTACGGAGGTGAATAATAATTGGTTGAGGAACTAATTCTGGATGAGTGTAATAGCCCAATCTTTGGAATGATTTGAGCATCACCATTAAGCCCAGCAATCCTGTTTTGCTTTTAGTGCGACTGATAACAAATTCTATTTCTTCAACCGTCGGGCTGTAGAGTTCGTACAGTTCTTTGTTGGATGGATAATGTTTGAACTGAGGATAGGCAGTTCGACTAATTACGGTGATGCTGATTACCTCTCTTTGAGAACTCAACTAACAATTCTTATTGAGATTACAGCTTGAGATTACAGCATTGGTTTTCCGTTTGTTCCTACAAAGATACATTACTTTGCCTAAAAGACATCATTCTCGGCAAAGTATCATAGAAATATATACCACAGCATAAGGGTTTGACCCATGCTTAACTCAACTGCTCCAGGTTCTTTTTCGGCAAAGTCTCTTAATCCCCCTCCTATTAAACAACCAAATTCGGGAGAGAGGGAATATCTGCGAACCTCCGAAGTCAAGGCTCTAATGAAAGCTGCTAACAGTGTGGGCAGAAATGGAGTTAGAGATGCTGCCATGATTCTACTCATGTTTCGTCATGGTCTGCGGACAGCAGAATTAGTAGCTCTTAAATGGTCGAGAGTCGATCTAGCCTCTGGCTATCTGGAAGTTCAAAGAGTTAAACACGGTCATCATAGTGTACACCCTCTTCGTTCTCCTGAGTTAAGAGCTTTAAGACAATTGAAAAGAGATTATCCCGATACCCAGTATGTTTTTGTCTCCGAACGCAAAGCCCCTCTGTCTACTCGTTCGGTTCGTCATATTGTTGCCAGAGCTGGAAGATTGGCGGGAATAGAAGGCAAAGTTCACCCTCATCAACTACGTCACGCCTGTGGCTATTATCTGGCGACCAATGGGCAGGATACAAGGGCAATTCAAGATTATTTGGGACATCGCAATATTCAGCATACTGTTCGTTACACTCAGTTCAATCCCTCTAGATTCGAGAGTTTCTGGACTGATTAGGGTAAATATTAAAAAGTAAGTACTTCAAAAATACGACAAGTAAAGCCTTCGCTGGATAATAGTTTGAGGTCTATCTTGCACTATTTCGCACGTATCTCGGCTCTCCCCCTAAAGCCCTTAAAAGGCAAAACCATTCATGTAACTCCTGCGGATTAAAGTTCGTAGGAGAACAGAGAGTACATCTACATCACGTAGACGGAAATCATCAGAATAGGAAAGAAACGAATTTAGTAGCAATACACCAGTCGTGTCACCAATTCATACACATGAGCATAGCGAAGTGTATCCTTTAGGAAAAGCTAAAGCCAAGAATATCGGGAGCCGTATGCGGTGAAAGTTGCACGTACGGATCTAACAGAGAGGGGCGAGGCTTAATAACCTCCCTCGACTCTACCATAATTGCCCTCAGAAGAGAAAACGCCCAACTCAGACAAGAAAACGAGATTATCAGCAAAGACTTAGACCAAGCCAAGCAAATCATCCGTCGGGCAAAAGATGTCTCTCCCCTGATGAGGATTAGTCTTAAAAGAGTTCTTAGATTAGCTCATGATGCTTGCATGGATGTAAAACGTACCGTAGGAGGCTGGATTCTAAGGATGGGGGACAAAGCTCGTAAATTCCGTCGTCTGGCTGATATCTGGGATCTCATTTCTCAAGATGAATTCTACTTGAGCGATATTTTCCCTGACGACAAACTGATTGCCGTGGAACTGATTGTACCAGCACGTATGCCC
Source organism: Cyanobacteriota bacterium (assembly GCA_039796815.1). Lineage (GTDB taxonomy): Bacteria > Cyanobacteriota > Cyanobacteriia > Cyanobacteriales > Xenococcaceae > Waterburya. The sequence continues at coordinate 4,198 of JBDKJC010000301.1, forward strand.
AAAAGACCAATGCCACCTGATAAAACCACCTTTCCTTTAAGGAGACCTGAAGATATCATCAGGCAGCGTACTATGACTTTAGTGAAATGTTAGCGATTCCTGGTGAGAAAATCGATTTTAAGTAACCAGCTATAATACTGATTAGTTTCTCGTAATACAAAACCATGACTAATTCAGCCAAAACCCAATGGCAATATTTAGAACAACGTCCTGATAATTGGCGACAGCAGCTTTATATTAAGGGAAGAAAACTGAGGGCTTTTACTGTCTGGATGGATATGGTTGTTAATGAACTAACGCCCCAGGATGTAGCAGAAAACAAAGAATTACCTTTAGCTGCTGTCTACGAAGCAGTAAAGTACTGCCAGAGCAATCAAGAATTACTAGAACAAGAGGCAGAGGAAGAACGTTGTCGATTAGAAGCAAAAGGAATTAGCCTTGAGCCTAGAACTGTTAATAGATGAAGACTCTCAAGATCGGCTTTTAGTTAAATTATTAAGACAAGCCAATCATGATGTAATTACGGTTAACGAAGCAGAATTAATGGGTCAGCCTGATTCTGTTGTTCTCAATTATGCCAAGAAAAGTAATCGTATTTTACTGACTTATAACTGTGATGATTTTGAAGCTCTTCATGAGGCTAATTCAACTCACTCAGGGATTTTAGCAATTTATCGTAGTTCTAATCGCTCAAAAAACATGACCTTTAAAGATCTTGTTCGAGCGATCGCCAATCTAGAGTCAGCAGCTTTTCCTTTAGCTAATCAATTTATTTCGCTAAACCATTGGAATTACTAAACTTAATAGCTTTTTTTTTAAAGAAGTTCAAAATAACGGTAAATATGAAAGACAGATATGAAGATAAAATTATTATTGTAAGGTCAATTGACTACAAGAAGATTATCAGTATAATTCTTGAAAGCTTTAACAAGTAAGATAAATAATATTCAGTGTGAGTGAAAAATTTCCGATATTTGAAATTTCCCCAGAAGCACCAGAAGAATCTGAAGCGATGGGGACTAAAGAAAAATTTTGGTTTCATCACGAACAATTAGGTTTATGTCTTTATAA
>JBDKJC010000302.1:0-5265 GCA_039796815.1 Cyanobacteriota bacterium
TAGCCAAACTAGTCCTAAGAAAGAAGCTAAAACTAAAATTCCCGAAAGAGCTGTATAGAGCAAAAATTTCATTGCTGCATAACCTCTTTTGGGTCCACCCCAGATGGCAATTAAGAAGTAGAGAGGGACAATTTCCAGTTCATAAAAAAGGAAAAACAGTAGTAAGTCTTGAGCCAGAAATGCCCCAGCTGCACCGCCACTTAGCAAAAGCAACATAGGGTAATACAATTTGGGTCGCTGAATCTGGGGATTGGTGCTAAAAATTGCAATTAAGGTCAAAAAACTGTTAAGCAACACCAGTGGAAAAGAAAGACCATCAATTCCTAGGTGATAGTTCAAGCCAATCCATTCAATCCAGGCGATGTCTTCCACAAACTGAAAACTTTCTTGTTGAAAATCAAACTGAAAAGCCAGAATGAGATTAACAACTAAAACGCTGACAGCTGTAACAATCGCGATCTGACGAGGACTATTGCCTGTTGTCGGCAGTAGAGCAATGATGGCTGCACTCAAACAAGGAATGAGGACTAAGGCACTGAGCATGATGCTATCTCAAAGAATTTAATAAAATCTAATAAAATCGATTAAAAATTACGGTTTTAAATTGCTAATTAAAATAAAGCTGTTACATAATGGACGACCAATAATTAGTTACTAGTGACCATTGACCATTAATTATTGACCACAAAAGCAATCCTACGGCAATGACGATCGTGGCTATGTAAAACTGAGATTGTCCAGAAGTATTGTATTTGAGAGCATTACTACTGAAAATGGTTGCTAAACTCACAAAATTAACTACCCCATCTACTATGTAACGATCTATCCACGAGGTTAATTTAGCCAGATTAGACACCGCAGCAATGACCGTAATTTCATATAACTTGTCGATGTAGAAATCATAAGCCAATAAATCTTGGATAAAGCGTAAACCAAAGTTGCTCGATCGCGCCCAAGCTTTGCGCACCTTGATAGTAGAACCAATAAGACATCCCAACGCACCAGAGGCAATTAATAGAGGGGTAGCATACTGAGTAATCAATTCTGGCTGGTCTAAAGCTAGAGGTTTATTGGGACTCAACCATAGTGACCATTGTGTGGGAGCAAAGGCAGTGATTAAAGTAACGATCATCAGCGACACCATTGGTACTGACATTTGCCAAGGAACTTCGGGTGCGCGGCGAGTTTTGACTTTGGGTGGACCGAGAAAAATAACTCTAAATAGACGTGTCAGGTTAATTGCGGAAAAAATATTCACAAACATGACAATCAATAGCAGCCACCAGTCCACGTCCCAAGCGCCACCAAACCATCGATGATACGTCCAGAAAATCCCCAGAGGAGAAAAGGCAATCAATCCCCCTGCACCAACTAGAAAAGATAGGCTAGTGGCGGGCATTCTCGACCAAAGTCCACCCATTTCTGTGACGTTTTGGTTATTAGTGGTTAAAATGACCGAGCCAGCACTCATAAACAATAGTGCTTTAGCGATCGCATGACTAAATAGAAGCAAAAAAGCAATATCTACCTGCCTCAAGCCGACTGCAATAAATACCAAACCCATATAAGCGCTAGTGGAGTGAGATAAAGCTCGCTTAATATCTATTTGGGCGATCGCCATCAAAGACGTACCAATGGCTGTAATTGCCCCGACAATAATCAAAGCATAGGCAGAAATCGGAGATAGAGTGGTGGCAGGCTCTAACTTGATCAAGACATAAGCTCCCGCTGATACCACAATCGAGTTGCGCATGATTCCCGCTGGGTTAGGTCCTTCCATGGCTTCGTCCAACCAGAGGTTTAGGGGAAACTGAGCGCATTTACCAATTGGTCCAGCGATCAAAGATAAACCCAATAAAGCTGCTACTGACGGTGCAAGCTGATTTCCTTTAACCCAAGTTTCTAACTGAGAAAAATTTAGTCCCTCTCCATAATTAGAAAGAGCTACAATCCCCATCAACAGAGCAATATCACCGACCCTTTTAGTCAAAAAAGCATCCCTAGCAGCAGTAACAACTAAGGGCTGAGCATACCAAAAACCAACTAGTAAATAAGTAGATAAAGTTAGTGCCTCTAATAAACAGTAGCTGAGGAGCAAAGAATCGCTCATTGCCAGACCCGCCAAGGCAGATTCAAAAAAGCCCATCAAAGCAAAAAAGCGCGCTAATGACCAATCTTTTTCGAGATACCCTAAAGCATATATTTGTACTAACAAGCTAATCCCCGTCACCACTTCCAATCCACCAAAGCTGACAGGAGATAATTCAAACGATAGAGTTAGATCGAGGTCTGCAACCTGTAGCCAGTGAAAAACTAGCTGTTGTGCTGGTCTACTCCAGGTGAGATGGAAAATAATTGAACTGTGGATCAAACCCACTATCGTCATGAGAACATTAATATATGCTGCTGGACGAGGTCCTGTTTGGCGCACAATACCTAAAGACCAAGGCAAAGTGATTACTGCACCTATTAAGCTATATATAGGTATAAACCAAAAATTTTCTAATAAAAAGTCAGTCATCCAAACTGTTTAATAATTTACTATGCCAAAATTTATAATCGTCAGAGAAATCCCGCTTTAAAATGACGGAGCTTCCTCTGACTTCCTGAATCTTAAAGCTGACTGCTGCCGATCTCTCCTAGCTTAACTGTAAGATTTATTTTTTTCTTAAAAGCTTATTTTATCAGCTATTACGCCTCGATTTTTTTTAAAATTGAACCATTATTTATTTTCCGTGTAGACTATCACTTATAAATAAATTATAAAAAATACTAGTACCATCAATAGGTACAATTGATTGTCAAATTTTGTATCGCTTTTTAAAGCAGGTATTAATTCTCATTAACAATCAAATTAAAAAATATAATCATGTTTTATATTGTCAAAGGCGTCATGGTTATTTATCCTTAGATGTAGGAGTAAATAAATTAGCATTGGCTTATTTTTTGCTACCGAATGATGGTTTTTTGAATGATGCGGTTTCAGCTATCTTGATGTTCAACCCTAAAAAAAATAGGTAACTATACTACAGTTGATAGTTTTCTGTAAGCTATTTAGGTTGGATTTAGCAAGCCACATTTAGGAGTGATAAAGCACGGCTGGTTGGCAAAGTAAATTTCTTACCCCAACTGTCAGACATGTTTGTTGTGTGTATATCTGGTTTGAAGAGGAAAAAAAATGTCAATTGCGGTTGGAATGATTGAAACTCTGGGATTTCCAGCAGTAGTAGAGGCAGCAGATGCGATGGTTAAAGCAGCCCGTGTCACCTTAGTCGGATACGAAAAAATTGGGACAGGTCGCGTTACAGTAATTGTTCGTGGCGATGTATCTGAAGTCCAGGCATCTGTTTCTGCTGGGGCTGAATCTGTCAAAAGAGTAAATGGTGGTCAAGTACTTTCTACTCATATCATTGCTCGTCCTCACGAAAACCTCGAATACGTTCTCCCGATTCGCTATACCGAAGAAGTAGAACAGTTTCGCTCCTACTAATACTAATAAGTTAGTAACTCAAATTAGGAATCACAATACTTAAACACTAGTAAATTTAGCAAAACTTGGCTAGCAATGTAGCTAGCTGTAAAGGAGTAAAAATTATGTCAATTGCAGTTGGAATGATCGAAACCTTGGGTTTCCCTGCGGTAGTAGAAGCGGCAGATGCGATGGTCAAAGCAGCGCGCGTCACTTTAGTTGGATACGAAAAAATCGGTACAGGTCGCGTTACAGTAATTGTTCGTGGCGATGTATCTGAAGTCCAGGCATCTGTAGCAGCAGGTACTGAGAATGTAACTAGAGTCAATGGTGGTCAAGTACTTTCTACTCACATCATTGCCCGTCCTCATGAAAACCTCGAATACGTCCTGCCAATTCGTTATACCGAAGAAGTAGAGCAGTTCCGCACCTATTAATAAATTATTAAAATAGCAGGTTGAACCAAGTTCATCACAAAATTAATAGCAAATTAAGCAATTAAATGACTATGTTCCGCCAAGGCGGAACATTCTTAAAAAAAATCAGGAGCAAAAAATTATGTCAATTGCAGTTGGAATGATCGAAACCCTAGGTTTTCCTGCGGTAGTAGAAGCAGCAGATGCGATGGTTAAAGCAGCTCGTGTCACTCTTGTAGGATACGAAAAGATTGGTACAGGTCGCGTTACAGTAATTGTCCGAGGTGATGTATCCGAAGTTCAGGCTTCTGTTGCTGCGGGTACTGAAAATGTTAGCCGAGTTAATGGAGGTCAAGTATTGTCTACTCACATTATCGCTCGCCCTCACGAAAACCTCGAATATGTTCTGCCGATTCGCTACACTGAAGCTGTAGAGCAATTTAGAGAAAGTGTTAATCCTCGTCCTTTAAGAAGACCATAAAATTTGTTTAGGCATTAATTTAGGCAACATGGTATGCAGATAGCCCAAGTTCGCGGCACGGTAGTTAGTACACATAAAGTCCCCAGTATGAGGGGGATTAAGTTGCTTCTAGTTCAATATATTGATGAAGAGGGACAGCTTCTTCCTAAGTATGAAGTTGCAGGGGACTTGATTGGGGCTGGTGTTAGTGAATGGGTCTTAGTTAGTCGCGGTAGTGCGGCAAGAATTGAGGCTGGTCAAGAATCAAAACCTCTTGATGCTACCATCGTTGGCATTATTGATACGGTTAATGTCGAGCGCAATGCCCTTTACAGCAAGAAAGAAGCCGAAAGACTGTCATAAAGTTGATTAGCAAAAAATACAGTTACATCTTGCCAGATAGTTAGCTTGCGCGTTTACGGTTAAACCCCAAAGGATTATTTTTAACCCTAAAGGGTGTACCGCTTCGCATAAGGATTAGCTTCGCGTCCGCCTAGAGGTGCGCCCCGTACCGAGGCTTGAGCAGAAGTTGTCAGCAGGATCGCTCGTCAAGTTAGTTTTAATTTAGGAGGAATTGAGACAATGGCAGCCCGCACTAAGCCGGCTCCCCCGACTCCGTGGTCTAACAATTTAGCAACACCAAAAGTGGACGAGACTGCCTACGTGCATTCTTTCTCACGTTTAATTGGTGATGTGCGAGTCGGAGCAAATGTTTTTGTGGCTCCAGGTAGTTCCATTCGAGCTGATGAGGGAACTCCTTTTTTCATTGGAGAAAGTAGTAATATCCAGGATGGTGTTGTAATTCATGGTCTAGAACAGGGTCGAGTAGTTGGTGATGACAACCAAGAATACTCTGTCTGGATTGGGAAGAATACCTGCATCACTCATATGGCGCTAATCCACGGACCAGCTTATGTTGG
>JBDKJC010000303.1:0-5259 GCA_039796815.1 Cyanobacteriota bacterium
AGAACGCATATCGATTTGTCGACTTTTTGGCAAATAGTGACCAGCAAATATGGCAAATACTACCAATTGGACCGACAGGTTATGGCAACTCTCCCTATCTATCTTATTCTGCTTTGGCAGGAAATCCTTTATTAATTAGCCCCGCAATTCTTCAACAACAGAATTTATTAACTAGGGAAGAACTCCAGAATTTACCAGACTTTCCTCTAGATCAGGTGGACTTTGAGGGAGTAATTCGGACAAAAATACCTCTGCTACGGCGGGCAAGCGATCGCTTTAAGGCGATCGCCTCAGACGAAACTAAAGAAGAGTTCCAACGTTTTTGTGACCGACAAAATGATTGGCTGAGTGACTACGCTCTATTTATGTCCTTAAAAGATGCCCATCATGGTAGTGGGTGGAATCAATGGCCAGCAGATATTTCCGCTCGTCAACCTCAAGCAATGGCAGAATGGGCAGCAAAATTAGCTGATGATATTTTCTTTCACAAGTTTGTCCAGTATCAGTTTTTCCGTCAGTGGCAAAATCTCAAGCAGTACGCTAACGAAAAAGGAATTAGGCTTTTTGGTGATATTCCCATCTATGTCGCTCATGATAGTGTGGATGTTTGGGCGCACCGCAACATTTTTCAGCTAGACCCCGATACAGGAGAAGCCGCCCTCATGGCTGGTGTTCCCCCAGACTATTTTAGTGAGACAGGACAGCTTTGGGGTAATCCTGTATATAATTGGCAAGAACTGGAAAAAACCGATTTTAAATGGTGGATTAGAAGGGTAGAAGCCATCTTGGAATATGTCGATATTATTCGGATCGACCATTTTAGAGGTTTTCAAGCTTACTGGGCAGTACCTCACGGAGAGACTACCGCCATGAATGGCACTTGGTTGGATGCTCCTGGAGATGAATTTTTCCAACTGCTAGACAAACAGCTGGGCAGACTACCAATTGTGGCAGAAGATCTGGGGGTAATAACCCCTGAAGTTGAGGCGCTGCGGGATAAATTTAACTTTCCTGGCATGAAAATCTTGCAGTTTGCCTTTGATTCCGACCGAGCTAATGGCTTTTTACCCTATAACTATACAAACCGCAACTGTATTGTCTACACAGGTACTCACGATAATGACACTACTGTAGGCTGGTTTAATGAGCGATCGCCTGAAGCTCAGACTAATGTTGTTGATTATCTGGGTTACGTAGGAAACGATGGCATTCATTGGGCAATGATTCGCTTAGCGCTTAGTTCAGTTGGTAATACTGCCATATTCCCATTTCAAGATATTTTGGGTTTAGGCACAGATGCTAAAATGAATACTCCTTCTCAGGCTACAGGAAACTGGAGCTGGCGCTGTCGCGCTGAGGCGTTTAACGATGAATTGAGTGGTCGCCTAAAATATTTAACCCATCTTTATGGACGTAGCCCGATTCCGACCCATACTCATACCTCGACCCAGCCTGAATAATTGCTGAACTGCGATCGCGTTTCGATTATCCAGCTCTTAACATACATTCGATCTAAGTCAAAGATAAAATAAAGATGAAATTTAAGTTGAGGAGTTGGGTAATCTATCTAATATAACCAGCACTAGGGCAACAGGTTGTATTTGGAAATAATGAAATTTAGGCTTGTGAGTTGGATCATCTATCATCTTGTCAAAAAACGCCAAGCTTTTGGCAACATCCAGGAATTAAAGTTAGCTGAGGCAGTGGCAAGTAACAATGTTTTAAGAGTCAAAAAACTTTTAGAACAAGGAGTTGACCCTAATGTTCGGCTTATCGGTCAAGCCCATGAACCCTTAATTTTCCTCGCCTTTAGCAAAGATTTGTTTACTTTGCCTTTGGAGAAACTTGGCGATCGCCCAAAAACTTCCTATACGATCGTGGCTAAATCAAAATGTCTCAGTTTACTACTCCAGCATGGTGCTGAACCCAATGTTCGAGACAGTAAAGGACGCACTGTTCTGGAAATTGCCATTCTTTGGTGTCTGATCGAGACCGTCAAACTATTACTCCTCAATGGTGCCGATCCCAACTTGAGAGCGAAAAATGGTCAGACTCCCTTAATGAAAGCTGCTATCTTAGGCATTCAGGATGCACGACCGATGCAGCACAAACTACAAATCATGATGTATCTACTAGATAGCGGTGCCGAAATTGATGCTCAAACACCAGAGGGAAAAACGGCTTTAATGTATGCAGTGGCTAATTCTCGTCTAGAAGTAGTTGAGCTTTTATTGAGCAATGGAGCATCCGTAACTATTCGCGATCATCAAGGCAATCAAGCCAAAGATATGATTAACGAAGTTTCTAGCCCCCAACAGCAAGATTATCTCCGTAAAATTCTGAGCCAGCCTAAATTAAACATTGCCAAGCATAAATATCAGATGTTAATCCCCGAAGGCGATCGCCTACTTGCACCGATTATCGATCTGCAAAATAGTGATAATTATGCTTTTGATGACATTCCCCGCAAGTTTTAAGCTTTTTTAGGCTTCAAGCACAATCAGTAATCAGTAATTAGTAATCAGTTACTGATTTTTAGATTAAGCCAATTTCGCGCAAGCGCTGAGTCAAGAACTCCCCAGCGGTAAGATCCTCAAACTTTTTGGGATGTTGCCGATCGATACATTCAGCTAAACAGCTTAGATCCGTCTCGGAAACTGGGTGCATAAAAAAGGGAATCGAGTATCGGGAAGTATTCCATAATTCTTCTGAAGGATTAACCACTCGATGAATAGTTGACCTAAGTTTTTTGTTGGTTAGTCTTTCCAACATATCTCCCACATTAACGACTATTTGCTCGGGTAGGGCGGTAACAGGAATCCATTGACCATCCTGACGGAGAATCTCTAAACCTTCAGCACTAGCACCCATTAATAGAGTAATCAGATTGATGTCGCCGTGGGCTGCTGCTCGTACTGCATCGGTGGGAAGATCTTGAGGATTATTAATGGGGAAATAGTGAATTGGGCGCAAAATACTGTTACCAAGGTGGACTTGACTATCAAAATAGTTTTCATCTAGCTGGAGGTAAAGGGCGATCGCTCTTAGTATTTGCACTCCTGCTGCTTCTAGGATACGGTAAGCAGTGATTGTAGCTGTGGCAAATTCTGGTACTTCGGCTGGAAAAACATTCTGGGGATAATTCAAGCGAGTTAATTCTGCCTTTGTTATTTCTTGTCCCACATGATAAAACTCTTTGAGATCGCCCACGCTTCTACCTTTGGCATGTTCTTTTCCTTTGGCAGTATAACCTCTTTGCCCCCCAATACCCGATACTTCATAGGTTAGTTTCGTTGCTTCGGGGAGAGCGAAAAACTGTTTAACTGCATGGTAAAGATTTTCAGACATGGCATTAGTTAAACCATGATTTTTCACAGCTACAAAACCTATATTTTCAAAAGCATTGCCCAAAGTTTCCACAAAATTTTGCTTAATCAAAGGACGATCTGAAGCAAAATCATAGAGATCTACAGTCGGAATTCCCTTAAACTGAATATCGCTCATTAATCACAGTGTTGCTAGTTTGAGATCAATGTATAACAGAGGAATAATTATCTGCGCCAGGAGATTGTTAATTATAGTCTCTAAAGACGGAGAAGGTTTGACTAGTACCACTATTTCAAGTAAAGCCAGGATTTTTTCTCGATCGAGAGATGAAGATTATGTAATGTTGGATGCTTTTGAATAATGATTATGTAAAGATACATTAAAATGATAAATATAAAAACTTATATGGATAATTACGTATATGAGCGTGATTTATTTCAATTTTGGGAAAACTGTCATGATAATACACGTAATTACATTGAGTCTGAGGTGATAGTATACAAACTCATCTCGTAATTAAATAACAGTAATTCAATTACATCGTTTTCTTGAAAATACTCAGAACGAAAGTAATGTAAGGAAGAAAATAAATATGAATAAGCAAAAACAAAAAAGAACAGTTGTTCGTGTGAGGCAGCCATCTTTTTTAGAGTCAATTGCCCGATTAGCAGATATTGGAAATGTTTTAGGCAATGATTACATTTTTTTTAACAAAGATCTTCACAATGCTATTATATCTTTTCCAAAGGATAGAGATTTTACAAAGGATAATAGAGGACAAATTTCTGCTGATTGGATAAAAGTTTGTGGCGATCTTAATAATACGACAGCTAGAATGGAGCGAAAATATCATAGTAGATTGAGAAGTCAATCTAGAAAAAATATTTCTTGCTCTCAAAGCTAAAGTTTTAAAATCGCTGTTTGATGAAAGACCAAAATAAAGAAGAGTTACCAGAATCGCCAGAATTTAACAATACATATTTGGATTCTGGCGATTCTAACTTGCAAGAAGACATATCTATCAGTAAAGTAAAAAAAGAAAATAGCAAAGATGAACCCGAAATTGTAAAATATCGATATGAAGAACGGACAAGTCCCATACCCGATCCAGCAATTCTTGAAGAATATAATCGATTAGTTCCAGGATTTGCAAAAGAATTGCTAACGTCTTTCGCGGAAGAAGGGAGACATAGAAGAGAACTTGAAAATCAACAGATGAAGCTTGAGCATCGGGAATTAGACCTTGAAGAACAAGCTTTAAAAACTGGAACAATAATTGCCAAGGCGAACACTACCAGAGCTAATTGGGGCTTAGTATGTGGAACTTTTATATTTTTGACGCTTATCCTAAAAAGCTATCAGCTTTTAGCTGTCAGCTGTCAGCTTTTTGGGTTCAAGACCCCCGCTAAAATTAAAATTTTAGCGGTCACGGGGCTAACGCCCCATCGTCTGCGAAGCAGACTAGTGACGCATTCGCGTCACGTATCAGGACTAGTCTAAAACTATTTCTGATTGGCTAATAGCGCAGCGCGTAGCGCAGACCGCCGAACTTGCGGCTGGGAAGCTTTGCTTCCGCGCTGATAGCTGATAGCTAGGGCAAAGCCCTTTATTGCATCTGGCGTTTATCTAACGCGCAAAGGTCATGATCTTGTTGGAGGAACTATTTTTGGTACAACCATAGCCGCTCTAGGTGCAAATTTTATATACAAAGCTGGTAAAAAAAATGATTCAATACAGCCAAAAAGTGAACAGAATAATTCTATAGAATGAAGATTAATCTGACTTTGTTTTTCGGTTGAGTAGAACACACAAGTCAAATTTCAAAAGCCGATAGCCAATAGCTAAAAACTAGTTAATCCTAAAGGATACACTTCGTTATTAAAAACTTAGTCTATCCACTGAAAACTGCTGTAAAGTTTTATGCTTCGACTA
>JBDKJC010000304.1:0-5252 GCA_039796815.1 Cyanobacteriota bacterium
TTGCAGACTCAAATTGCTAGTGAGCAGCAGAATTTTACCCTAGAAGACGTTGCCGAAGGTATTACTGCTAAGTTGATTCGTCGTCATCCCCATGTATTTGGCGATCTAGAGGTCAATAGCGCGCACGAAGTTAATCAAAATTGGGAACAAATCAAGTCAGCAGAAAAAGGAGAAACCGCCGAACAGGCAAAACTCCTCAGCCGTAAACTTACTCGCTATGCTCGTACTCTTCCTCCTTTGATGGCGGGAATGAAAATATCGACTAAAGCAGCAGCAGCAGGTTTTGAATGGGATAATGTTGAGGGAGTTTGGTCAAAGTTCCAAGAAGAATTGAGCGAGTTTCAAGAAGCTCTAACTACAGAAAATAAGGCGCATCAACAGGAAGAATTAGGAGATTTACTGTTTACGATTATTAATCTTGCTCGTTGGTACGATCTAGACCCCTTTGCTGGTTTACAGGGAACAAACCGTCGTTTTATTCAACGTTTAGAATTGATGGAAAAGTTCGCTCCTCGTCCCCTTACAGCATATGATCTAGAAGAATTAGAATCTCTTTGGCAGCAAGCTAAGGCACAGCTAAAAAAAGAGTCGTAGGTTTTTCAGCAATTAATAACTATATGGCACGCAACAGAATTTAACATGACCACATACGACTGGATAGTAATTGGTGCAGGAATAACTGGCGCTAGTCTTGCTTATGAATTGAGTCAACAAAACTTTAAAGTCTTGCTGCTAGAAAAAGATCCGCAGCCAAATAATGCCACTCTGTATAGTTATGGCGGTTTAGCCTATTGGTCGGGTACAAATAAACTAACTTGTACTCTGGGTCAAGAGGGTATTGAGTTACATCGCGATCTAAGTGCCGAATTGGATGCTGATACGGAATTTAGAGAACTGGATTTAGTCTTAACTATCGATCGCCAAGATGATCCCCAAGCTGTTGCCTTAAATTATGCTCACTTTGCAATTACTCCAGAATTACTCAACGTTCAGGATGCCTGCACTCTAGAGCCATTGCTTAATCCTAATGCCATCTCAGGAGTTCTTAAACTACCTCATGGTCACATACACGCACAAAAGACTACTAATGCCTATATTCAAGCCATAATTCGTAACGGAGGCGAGGTGATTTATGAGCAGGCGATCGAGCTGGTCTGTCTAGGAGAGAAAATTACTGGTGTTACTACTAAGACTAATAATTATTATGGTAATAATACTGTAATCTGCGCTGGAGGATTATCGCGATCGCTATTGCAGCAAGCAGGGGTTAAAGTTAACAACTATTTTACCCATGCACAGTTAATAATGACTCCCCCGATGGATTTAGAGTTGGCTACAGTGGTGATGCCTGCTGTTCAACAGAGATTTAGGCTAGAAGCTCAACCTGCTGCCATAGATCCTGGAGGTCAAGTAGATAGGGTAATCTTAGATCCTGGAGCAGTTCAGTTTATGGATGGTAGTCTCTGTATCGGACAAATTAGTGCGATCGCCGAGAATCCCGAGGCTAAATTTGATTTGGCGATCGCTGAAGCGCAAATTCGCGAACAGGTAGGTAATGTTCTGCCTTTACTAGAAGATGTTCCTGGTACTTGTCATAGTTGTTTAGTGGCATTTAATAACCAGGAAATTGCTCTAGTAGGCAATCTAGCTAATATTACAGGACTTTATCTGTTTTCAGGTTTCACTAGCACTTTAGTCTACGCGCCTATCTTGGCTAGACGTTTTGCCCAAAGTCAAACAGGAAAAGCAGATAAAATTATCGGGCAGCTACAGCTAAGTTTAACTAAAGCTATTGAATAGCTCGATTAAATTAGATACTCTAGCGGTAACTCTACACTGTTATAAAATACGCAGCGATGTCTTCAAATTTATCAAATTTAAATGACAAGCTATCGAAGATCATCTATCTCCAGTTAATCTTGACTATGGTAGTTTGGGGTGGAACATTTGTCGCAGGAAAAATCGTAGCTCAAAACCTTAGTCCTTTTGTAGCAGCATTTAGTCGTTTTGCGATCGCCTCTCTGGGTCTATGGCTATTGAATATAGTTCAAAAAAATAGATTAGAGAAACTTAATTACCGACAGATTTGGTTATTAGCTTTATTAGGATTAAGTGGAGTTTTAGCGTACAATATTTTTTTCTTTCTGGGTTTAAAAGATATTGCTGCTAGTCGTGCAGGATTGATTATTGCTTTAAATCCTGTAACTATTGCTCTTGGTTCAAGCTTATTTTGGCGAGAAAAGTTATCCTATCTCAAAATTCTTGGTATATTTATCGCCTTAACTGGAGCAATTTTAGTAATTACCAAAGGAGATCTGCAAACTGCGATCGCTCAGGGTATTGGTAGAGGAGAGTTATATATTTTAGGCTGTGTTGTTAGCTGGGTAGTTTATTCTCTTGTGGGTAAATTAGCTATGCAACAACTTTCTGTTGTAACTACTACTAGTTATGCTATTTGGCTGGGAACTTTGTTTTTATTACCTTTGGCAATTTGGGAACAACAAAATCGCTTGCCAAATATTAATTGGTTAACTGGATTATGTTTAATGTATTTGGGAATTTTAGGGACAGTAATTGCTTTTAATTGGTATTACCTAGGAATCAAAATATTGGGTGCTGCCAAAGCTGGCATTTTTATTAATTTAGTCCCCGTATTTGCTGCTGTTTTTGGTTTTATCTTTTTACAAGAATCATTCACTCCTATTTTATTTGTTGGTGGTGGTTGCGTTCTTATAGGAGTATCATTAGTAAATCAACCAACAGATTGAATTTGCTCTAATATCAAGTTCGGATAATTGATTTAAAAAAAGGTGGTTACAATAGGAAAAAAACTCATTTCTCATTTCTCGGTGTCGCATAATATCACTTGTTTTATTCCTTCCATGCTTCTTGACGAAGAGTTTCAGCAGTTATCTCTCGATTTTCCCAAATGCCCGCGATCGCCAAGAAATCTTCCGACTCTTCCCCTTTGTGATCTAGGGATTCAACAAATTGAAATACTTGTTCTTGTTTTTCTGGAGGCAGTTGTCGGATCTTATCAATTGCCATTTCTAAAGTAAGCATGGTTATTGGCGTGAAAGTATTATGAGTTATTTTATTAGACTTAGAGTATTATTGCCCAAGCCAGCTTCTAGTCCCAAAAGATAGACAGGAGCGACTAGCAATCTTTGCTGCTAGTTTCAAAGCAGTCGGAAAATTCTCTTGCAAAATATAATGACAAAACGCACCATGAAAAATATCCCCTGCACCTAAAGTATCTACAGGCTTAATTGTAGGGACAGAGATCGTTGAGTTGTTTCCTCGCTCTAGATATCTAATTGCTTGCTCTCCTTGAGTGATGGCGATATATTGAATGCCATAATCTTGTAAAAAATCAAACACATCTTGTGTCTGCTGGCATTGAGGAGGATAAAAGTTAGCAGAACAGATAGCGTAGTCTACCCAGGAAAGTAGTTCCTCTAGTCCTGGTTTCCAGCTACCACCATCGAGGATCAAGGGAATTTGTCGGCTTTTAGCGATCGCTGCTAGCTTTAAACTGACTTCTAGCTGATGTCCATCAAGCAAAACCAAATCGATATTAGTCAGCCAATCTGGTGCAACTGTTTCAGGGTTAGCTTGAGACTTTACGGCATTGAGGGAAATAATTGAACGCTCTCCCGTAGCTGCGGTGACAATAATCGAGGAAACAGTAGGAGTGTCTATTTTATCTGGGAGTAGATCTATCGTCGTAACTCCCTGTTGAGCTAAATCACTTTTGATTAATTCCGTCAGAGGATGCTTACCTACCACAGATAATAATTTACCTTGATTGCCAAAATAGTTAAAAGCAACGGCTGCATTGGTTGCAGGACCTCCTGCTACAGCGAGATAATCCTGTGCCACTACTTTCTGATTTGCTAGCAAAGGGCGATCGCTTAAGTAAATAAAATCCAAGGTGGTTAAACCAACAAATAACCCTCGATATGTCATGATCTGTCATGATTCAGTTGAGTTGAAATCGAGCTTTAAACTTTTCTCTGACAGCGATCGCCCATTTTAGCCAGCAACGTAGTCTATCCAAGTGAAACTAGTGTAAGCTTATTGGCTTATAGCTTATAGCTTATAGCTTATAGCTGCTTAGACCATATCAAACTGCTCACCAGTAACCACATCAGCACTACTGCCACTAGCAATATCAACATCATTTAGAGTCACTTGTTGACCGAAGATATCTGTTACCACCAAATCTTGCGCTCCTGATATAGCAGTGTCTGTGTTGAAAACAAAACGATTATCAGACCCACGCTCTAACTCAATTAGACTGCCATCCTCTTCTAGTAACTCGACGCTTTCCACTGGATTGCGATGGTTATTAAGTCTTATTGCTCCATAATAGGGATTGGATTCAGGAATTCCTTCAACTACAATACCTTGACCAATGCTGTAGCCATAAGGAGTCACAAAATTGTCATCAGGGCTAACTAATTTATATTCAATATTGACTACACCCTCAACAGGTTCGGCAACTTCAAAAAAGGCTTCTGCACTAAGATCTAGACCATCAGCGCGTTCGTATAATTGATCCGAAACTTGAACTATAATCGGTGCAGCGCCTTCTCTTTGCTTAGGACCAGATACTTCTAAAAAAGCACCACTGGCTTCAGAGCCATTCCACTGGACATTATTAATTGCCGTAATGCCTGCTAATGCGTCTCCAGAAAGAACATCATAGCCAGAATTGCCTTTTCCCCCAGCAGGATTAGCTGCATCGTAAAAAGTTGCTCTTCCTTGATAGGTTTGACCTGATTCTAGCTCTGGGCTTAAATTAACGTTGATTGGTTCTTGAACGTTGGTTACTACTTCTTCCATGTCGTTATACTCTCATAATTGAGGTGTAACGATCCACATCCAAATACCTCAAGAACTGCCAAGTAACTCTAAGTTGTTTTCTGTAAATCGTTAACCAATTGATCTTGCTCAAAACTATTAAGCAACAGTTTTGGACAGTATCAAAATGAGGTGAATTTCTGGTCAAGATCGTTTAAATAAAATATTTAATCTTGGCGACTTCCAGTATTTAGCTATGAATTAGCCCAATCTTTCGCCCATTCAAGAACCTGATGTACCTCTGGCATAGTAGAAGCTTGACAATAAAGGCGCAACACAGGCTCAGTACCACTAAAGCGAATTAGCAGCCAAGTATTGTCGTCCATTCTGAACTTGTAACCATCAACATCAAGACATTCGATGACGGGCATTCCTGCTACTTCTTG
>JBDKJC010000305.1:0-5242 GCA_039796815.1 Cyanobacteriota bacterium
TGGACTGCTAACTTAAAAGTGTAGAAACGTGCGGGAGAGCGTTTACCTCGATCGTCGGATAAAACATAAAACAAATCTTCTTGACGATTATAGGCGATCGCTGATAATCCCCCGACAACTGTATTCTGAAATTCTGCTTTGGGGATCTCATAGCGATCTATAAATTCTAAAGAAAAGTTGCGAAACATTCTTTCCTCAGCGGTTACCCTTTGGGGTAGGGTACAGGCGCTAAAAGTTAAGAGCGTGGAAATCAGCAATAAGCTAAACAAAAATTTACAGTAGAACTTGACCAAGCGATCGCTCACATTTTTAACCTTAAAACCTACAATATTCAATCTATCAGGTTAGGGGAGATAGAAGTTTAGCCGAAAGTAGCTGTGCTTGTTGGCGATAAGCTACTGCTATAAGATTGACGACCAGGCAGGTTGAACCCAAGCCAAACAAAATGAAGGTAACGGGGGTAATAATGCCGATCATAAACCAGGTAGAGACATGAAGAAATAAAGCGATCGCCAGCACCGAAGCTATACCCCTCGACCAACGCATTTTGGTCAATGATTGACCTGTAGCTACCAAAACCAGAGTTGCGATCGTAGTCAGTAAAATAGCTGGTACGAGAAATGAGCAAATCGCGACACAGTTTTGGCGCGAAAATTCAAACAGAGGTTGTAAATCAAACATGAAGATCCATTAATCTGGCTAATTGCTAATTGTTTAGCTGCATATCTTTATATTAAATACCCTAATTGTCTTGAAAGTGTTCTTTCCCAAGGCTGATTGTCAATTACTGTAACTTAATCAGCTAGTTTTTTAGCTATATTTGCTGATATGTTTGGTTTTTTTTGGGGAAATATATGATTAGTTCCCTAATTTGTTTGGAATAGTACCTTGATTTATAAAATTAAAGTAAATCGTAGCAGGTAGGAATTCTTAATGGTGGAAAGGGTGCAAAAAGTTTTGTCTCAGTGGGGAATTGCCTCACGGCGCAAAGCGGAAAAAATGATAGTAGCAGGTAGGGTTAGCATTAATGGTCAAATAGCAAAACTAGGCGATCGCGTCGAGCTAACGCAAGATATTTTACAAGTAGATGGGCAGCAAGTCCAACAGGCTCACCGTCCTCAACTTATATATCTACTGTTAAATAAACCAGTAGGAGTGGTTTCTACCTGTGATGATCCTCAAAAACGTCCCACCGTAATCGATCTTTTGCCTCAAGATCTTAGCCAAGGAGCGGGAATTCATCCAGTTGGCAGATTAGATTTTGCCTCTAGTGGCGCTTTGATCTTAACTAATGATGGTGAATTGACGCTGGGTTTGACCCATCCTCGATATCATTTACCCAAAACCTATTTGGTCAAATTAAATCGCTCTCCTAGCAAAAAAGATTTGACTTATTGGCAAGAAGGAGTAATTTTAGAGCAAAAAAAGACCCTACCTGCCAAAATCAATTTGGCTAAGTCAGATCGAACAGGAAAAACCCTGGAAATAGTCTTAACTGAAGGCAGAAATCGACAAATACGTCGTGTGGCTCAACAGCTAGGCTATGAGGTAACTGAGTTACATCGGATGGCAATTGGTTCAATTACATTAAACAGCCCTCATGGCTTAAAACTTCCTCCAAGTAAGTATCGACATTTGAAAAGAACTGAAATTAATTTTTTAAAAGCTTCTTTTAATCCTAAGTTGCCCAAATTAACTGCACAGCCAGGGAGCGCAGTACATGATTAAACATAATTTAACTACCGAACAACAACAACAGCTCAAAGATATTGGTGCTAACCTCAATCAAATTCGGGTGGCAGGCAATATTTCTCTGGATACTGTTTCCCAGCAGACGTTGATTTCTCAACGATTATTAAAAGCGATCGAAGCAGGAGATATCACAGAACTACCTGAAGTGTTTTATATTCAAGCTTTAGTCAAGAAATATGCCCAAGCTATCGGTGCTGAGGACGTTTATTTTGCTGTAGAGTCCGATAATTCTGCTGTGGCTACTAGTTCAGCTCAAAAGCATCGTCGCCAATACTGGTTCAATTTTCAGTTGCGATCGCTTCATTTGTATTTACTGTATATTCTACTAGTAATTGTCTCTGTGACGGGCATCACAACTTTAGTAGAACGCCCCGTAATTGTTAATCAAGCTTCAGTAGACAACCCAATCTTAGCTCCTGAAACTAAATCGGCAACTACCGCTCAAGTTAGTCAGCCTAAAGCTGCTCCTCAGTTTATCTCTCAATCGAGTAATTCGGCAACAGTAAGCGTTGGTATTAACCTCCAAGAGCGCTGTTGGCTCAAGGTGATGGTGGATAGTCAAGTGGCTTTTGAAGGGGTTCTACCCGCAGGTACTCAGCGTCAGTGGCAGGGCAAAAAAGAGGTGACAATTCGGGCGGGAAATGCAGGAGGAGTAGTGATCAGCTTCAACAATCAACAGCAGCAGATTTTAGGTGCGCCAGGACAGGTGGAAGAGGTTACCTATACAGTTAATTAAAGATCGCCTTATTTTAAAAGCTTAGAGCTAGCGAAATATTAAATTGTTCATGAAAACTTTTAGGTATTGCTAGATAACTGATTATTATTTATTTATTCTAGGGATATTCTGGGGCATGAATAAATAGATAAATAATTATGAATACAGCATCTAAGGCGATCGCTTTTGACTATCTTAATCTCCATTCTTTGCCTGAAATATGGCAAATAACTGCCGAAAAGTTTGGCGACACCATAGCTTTAAAAGATCCTCATGCTAAACCTGAAGTTGTCATTACTTATCGCGATTTAGCTGCCCAAATTAAACAATTTGCTGCTGGTTTACAAGCTTTAGGGGTGCAACCTCAAGCTAAAGTTGCTTTGTTTTCTGATAATAGCCCTCGTTGGTTTATTGCCGATCAAGGAATTATGACCGCAGGGGGAGTAGATGTAGTCCGTTCTTCGGCAGCAGAACAGCAAGAGTTAATTTATATTTTAGCCAATAGTGATAGTACTAGTTTAATCGTTGAAAACCTCAAAACTCTAGCAAAACTAAGCTCTCAGTTACCAAATTTACCTATTCAACTGATTGTGCTTTTGAGCGATGAAACACCGACTGAAGATACTTCTATTAAAACAGTTAACTTTAAGCAATTAATGGAGTTAGGGAAAGACCATCAATTGCAACCTGTACAGCAGAACAAAGATACTTTAGCAACCTTGCTCTACACTTCTGGGACAACAGGTAAACCTAAAGGGGTGATGTTAAGTCATGGTAATCTCTTGCATCAGGTAAATTATATTAAAACCGTCTTTCAACCGCAGCCAGGAGATATATTGCTGACTATTTTGCCCATTTGGCACGTTTATGAACGGTCAGGAGAATATTTTTTCTTAGCTCATGGCGCAACCCAAGTTTATACAAATATTCGCTATTTCAAACAAGATTTAAAAAAATTTCAACCTATCTACATGATGGGTGTACCTCGTCTCTGGGAATCTCTTTATGAAGGAGTACAAAAGCTTTTAAGTGAGCAGTCAAAATCCCAACAGAAACTAATCAAGTTTTTCCTCAAACAGTCAGAAAAATATGTTAAAGCTAAAAGGATTGCTGAGAATACTAGCTTAGATCATTTTCAGGCTTCGGCAAAAGAGCGATCGCTAGCAAACTTAAAAGCTGGAACTCTTTATCCACTCCATGCTTTAGCGGATAAGCTAGTTTATCGTAAAATTCGGGCTGGGGTAGGAAATATCAAAGCTGTATGTAGTGGAGGAGGTTCTCTAGCTAAATATCTTGATGATTTTTACCAAACCGTTGGCATTGAAGTCTTTGTTGGTTATGGACTTACAGAAACCTCTCCCATTACTAACGTTCGTACTCGCCAACAAAATGTCAGAGGTACAGCAGGACGACCTTTTCCCGAAACTGAAATCAAAATTGTCGATCCCGAAACCCGTCAAGAACTTCCTCAAGGTGAACGAGGATTAGTTTTAATTCGTGGTACTCAGGTAATGCAGGGATACTATAAAAATCCTGAAGCTACAGCCAAAGCGATCGATCCAGAAGGTTGGTTTGACAGTGGTGATTTAGGTTGGGTAACTCCCGACAATGATTTAGTCCTGACAGGACGCTCTAAAGATACCATTGTGTTAACTAATGGCGAAAATATTGAGCCTCAACCAATTGAGGATGCTTGTGTTCGTAGTATCTACATCGATCAAATTATGCTTGTAGGGCAAGATCAGCGGGCTTTAGGTGCATTGATTGTGCCTAATTTAGAGACTTTACAACAGTGGGTAACAGCCCAAAACTTGAATCTCAAACTACCTGGGCTTAATAGTTCCCCAGAATCGGTTAGTAAAAGCGATCTTTATCATCCAGCAATTATCAAACTCTATCGCGATGAATTAAATCGGGAAACAAAAAATCGTCCTGGCTATCGTGCTGACGACCGCATTGCTGATTTTCGTTTTGTAGCTGAAACTTTTTCTCAGGAAAATGGTACGATGACCCAAACTTTTAAAGTTAAACGCCCCCAAGTTATGGATAAATACCAGTCTTTAGTTGAGGAAATATTTGCCGATTAGCTTGCCTGTAGCAATTACAAATCAATTTTGTCCTTTTAAACTAAATTAATGAAGCGATAAAATGCTTCAAAATAGGTTTTATGAGCTAAAACTATAAAGATTAAAAATTCAGGAAAAAATCTAGTCACTAGAGAAAACAACCTGTAATCTTTAAGCTGCGATCAAAATTAAGATCTAAAGTGTAGATCAAGGAGCCGAAATTATGGATTATTCCAACGCTAGTCTGCTATTAAAACGTCCCATAACTGTTAAAGCTATTGTCACGGCTCAATGGAAAGAAGAAGTAAATCAGCAATTACAAAAACAGGTTGCTGGGTTAGATCAGCAAATGCAGCAGCTAGAAATGCAGGGCAAGAGAACTATTGAAGAAATCACTAAGCAAGCAGGTGTCGCTAATCCCCAAGTGCAGAAGCAAGTAGAAAACATTCAGGGGCAAGTTAACCAGAAAAAAGCCGAGATGTTAGAGAAAAAAAATCAGTTTCTTCAGCAGCTACAGCAAATTCAGCTTTTAGAGTTAGATCAAGAAGTTGTGCAGGCGCAAATGGAAAGTTTCTTTCGTCTGGAACAAGGCGATAATCTGGTTAAAAAGCTAAACGTGGAAGTTGTCTTAAGAGATGGCGTAGTGGAAGAAATTCGGGGTGAAGTTTAAATTTTTTAGGAGAATGTTACTTTACTAAATAATTATTAA
>JBDKJC010000306.1:0-5242 GCA_039796815.1 Cyanobacteriota bacterium
TTATTACTGCGGGGTCAAAAATTACGCTAACCTGATATGTTGTGGCAGCGATTTTTTTTTCTTGATGCAGCAAAGCATTAAATTTTGGTGTTATTAATAAAAAGAATTGATCTGTTTCTAATTGTTGTAAAACATATTTTTTTGTATCATTTTCTAACAGTTTGAGTAATGTATCTTCTGTAAATAATTGAGTTTGATCTTTAGATGCCATATCCAACCAAAGTCTAGCAAGCTGTTGCCAAACATGATGATGAATATTTCTTTTAAGAACTAACGAAGATGGGTAACTCAACACAACTTAAATTCACAACTTAAGACAATTTTCTTCTGTATACAGCTTGGCTTACTTTAATGGGCTTTGACTGAACTGTAATTATTTCTCAAGATTAGAAATCTTACTTAAATTATGCATAAAATCGCTGCACTTCCTGGAGGCTGGAATCCTAATACTGAAGGAGTAGTTTTTATTGAACAGTCTTCTGCACCGATTGTTTTTTTGACTTATGCCGACACTGATATTCAAACTCTTGCAGCAGCACAAAGTCTTCTAGATGATAGTTTTCCTGACCTGAGAGTTGCGAATCTTTTAAATCTCCAACAGCAGTTGAGTATAGATGTCTATCTGGAAAATGTAGTTTCCCAAGCTAGATTGTTATCCTGCGTTTACTAGGTGGAAGTGCTTATTGGTCTTACGGATTTGAAAGGATTAAAGAGGTTGCCGAACAAAACAATATCGCTTTATTTATTTTACCTGGGGACAATGCTCCTTATCTAGATTTAATCGGTCATTCTACCGTTTCCCTAACTGTTGTCAATCAATTATGGCGCTACTTAATTGCTGGAGGAACAGAAAACTATCTTAATGCTTTGCAATATATTAGTGATATTTGTCTACAAACAAATTATTGTCCCGATCCTCCAAAATCTGTTCCCGAATTAGGTAGATATAAATGGCAAAGTTCTGTTGGAAATTCAGTTGAATTTAATCCTCAATTACGTTTAGAAATAAACTCTAACTTTAACCAAAAATCGGCGCAAAACTGTTGTGGAATATTATTTTATCGCTCGCATTATTTAGCAGGAAATACTACACCAATAGATCGTTTATGTGAATCTTTAGCTATTCGCAATTTACATCCTCTGCCCATATTTATTGATTCATTAAGAAATGTAGAATTACAGCGACAACTATTAGCTTTACTTAAAGAAACAAATATTAAACTACTACTTAATACTACTAGTTTTTCCTTAGCAAAAATTGGCGAATCAGCTCAGTTAGAATTTTGGCAGCAGTTAGATGTTCCCGTGCTTCAGGTTATTTTGAGCAGCAGTACTGAATCACAATGGGAGATTAGTTCTCAGGGATTGATGCCCAGGGATGTAGCGATGAATGTGGCGCTACCAGAAGTAGATGGCAGGATTATTACCCGAGCAATTTCTTTTAAATCAGTCCAAACTTGGAACGATCGCCTGGAAACTAATGTAGTTGTCTACCAACCCAAAAGCGATCGCCTGAATTTTGTCGCCGAATCTGCTGCTAATTGGCTGAAGCTGGTTAATACTCCAGTACAGGAACGTAAAGTCGCTCTAATTCTGGCTAATTATCCCAATAAAGACGGGAGAATTGCCAATGGGGTGGGTTTAGATACCCCTGCAAGCTGTATTAAAATCCTCGAAGCTTTACAAGAAGAAGGTTACACCGTTACAGATCTGCCTACAACGGGAGATGAATTGATTCAAAGGTTAACTAAAGGAATTACCAACGATCCAGAAAGTCGGCTGAATCGACCTTGTTATCAAAGTTTGTCTCTAGAGGAGTATCAACGGTACTGGGAAACATTGCCCGAACAAGTGCGGCAGGGTATATCGAACAGATGGGGAGATGGGGAGATAGAGGAATGGGGAGATAGGGGAGATAGGGGAGATAGGGAGTTAGGGAGATCTATTTCCATTCCTGGGATTCAATTGGGTAATGTGTTTATCGGTATCCAACCGTCAAGAGGCTACGATCGCGACCCCAGTTTAAATTATCATGCCCCAGACCTCGAACCCACCCATGAGTATTTAGCCTATTATCATTGGTTGCGTAGCAGTTTTGGAGTACAGGCGATCGTTCATGTCGGGAAACATGGCAATTTAGAATGGCTACCAGGGAAAAGCTTGGCGCTTTCGGCTAATTGCTATCCTGAAGTGGCATTGCAGACTATTCCTAATATCTATCCATTTATTGTTAACGATCCTGGAGAAGGTTCTCAGGCAAAAAGGCGATCGCAAGCAGTAATTATCGACCACCTCACACCACCCCTCACCCGTGCAGAACTTTATGGTGGTTTAGAAAAATTAGAAGCGCTGATTGATGAATACTACGAAGCCCAAAGCTTAGACCCCACAAGACTTAAAATTATTAGCGATCGCATTACAAACCTTGTTCAACAGGAAAAACTAGACGAAGATCTGGGCATCAAACCAACAGACACCCAAACTCTGGCACAATTTTTAACCGTCGCCGATGGTTATTTGTGTGAACTAAAAGAAGCACAAATTCGGGATGGCTTACATATCTTTGGTCAATGTCCAGAGGGAGAACAACTGCGGGATTTAATCATTGCGATCGCTCGTTCTCCTAGTTATGGTCGTCTTGGTCTGACTCAAGCTTTAGCCCAGGATTTAGGTTTGGATTTCGATCCATTAAATGCTAGCGCCAATGAAACTTGGAAGGCGGTTAACGTTTTACCTCTAGATAAAATTAACGATCGGCGATTCCAATCAGCTCGTAATTTAGGAGATGTAATTACAATCCTCGAAGAAATTGCCATAGAACTAGTCGATCGATTAATCCAGGCTAAACCTATTACCTATTACCCCTTACCCCTTACTCATAAACAACTCCAGTGGATTAAACAAACCCTGTTACCGAATTTAATTAAAAGCGATCGCGAAATTATTAATCTACTCAAAGCCTTAGACGGCAAGTATATACCCAGTGGAGCATCAGGCGCGCCCACTAGAGGTAGACCAGAGGTATTGCCCACGGGACGTAATTTTTATTCGGTAGATATTCGCGGCATTCCCACAGAAACCGCCTGGGAAGTAGGCAGCAAAGCAGCAGAAGTTTTAATTGAACGCTATACCCAGGAAAACGGTGAGTATCCTCAATCTTTAGCAGTCTCGATCTGGGGAACTTCCACCATGCGTACTGGAGGAGATGATATTGCTCAGGTACTGGCATTAATGGGAGTTAGACCAGTTTGGGATGGTATTTCCCGACGAGTAGTTGATTTTGAAATATTGCCAGCCTCGATTTTGCAACGTCCTCGGGTGGATGTAACTGTTAGAATTTCAGGCTTTTTCCGTGATTCTTTTCCCAATATTATCGATCTATTAAATAAAGTAACTCAAGCAGTTGCCGACTTACCCGAAACAGAAGATGTTAATCCTTTAGGTAATCATGTACATTTAGAACAGCAGCAATTACAAGCTCAGGGAATAGACCCAGAGACAGCCAAAGCGAAAGCCAGCTATCGCATCTTTGGTTCCAAACCAGGGGCTTATGGTGCAGGAATGCAAGGTTTAATTGAAGCGCAAAACTGGCAGAGTGACGAAGATCTGGCGAGGGCTTATCTAAACTGGAGTTCCTATGCCTATGACAATACTGGAACGGGTCATGCTGCACCAGAATCTTTTAAGCATCGTTTAAAGCAGCTACAAATTGTCCTCCACAACCAAGATAATCGCGAACACGATCTACTGGATTCCGATGATTACTATCAGTTTCAGGGAGGCATGACTGCTGCGGTACGTAGCCTAACGGGCAAAAATCCTGAAGTATATTTTGGCGATAATTCTCAGCCAAGTAACCCCAGAGTGCGCAAGCTCACCGAAGAAATTGCTAGGGTATATCGATCGCGAGTTATCAATCCTAAATGGATCGAGGGAGTAATGCGTCATGGTTATAAAGGTGCGTTTGAAATGGCAGCTACCGTAGATTATCTGTTTGCCTATGATGCTACGGCTAATTGCGTTGCCGATCATATGTATGCAGGAGTTGCCCAGGCGTATATCTTTGACCCACAAGTACAGGAATTTATCCAAACCAAAAACCCTTGGGCTTTGCGGGATATGGCGGAAAGACTCCTAGAAGCACACCAGCGAGGACTTTGGCAGAATGTCGAGCCACAAATGATTGATAATTTAAAAGCGATCGCCAATCAATCTGAAGCAGTTATCGAAGAAATTTAGGCGTTGCTGATTCAGATATATAGTACAGAAGTATAATATAGACAGCAAATCTTCCAGAACAACAAGCTCAGTCATTTTGAAAATGTTGATTGCGCCCATTTGCATCAAGTATTCCTGAAAGAAATCTTTCAGAGCAGAATTGCCTTTAACCCTGTGCGGATGTGCTGTATCTTTGTAGTCAACCTAGCAGTAACTTAGATAGAAGAAAAGCTAATTTAACTAGCTTGCGGTAGCAACCAGGCCACCATTGGCATAGATAGTCTGTGCAGTGATCCACTTGGCTTCTGGAGAGGCGAGAAAGCGTATTACGGGTACAATATCTGTCGGCTCACCAATATCACCATTGATACTCATACTTTTCAGCCAAGCAATATTCTCGTCTGTTTCAGCGGGATAAAAGAAAGATGTTTTCAGGGGACCTGGAGCAACGCAATTGACCGTAATTCCACGTCCACCAACTTCCTTGGCAAGCGATTTGGTGAAGTGTTCGACAGGACTTTTGCTCCCTGCATAGCCACCATAAGTAGGCGCAGTGACAGCGACAACTGTTGTGATCATATTTAGAATTCGTCCATGATCCTCCATCCGGGTACTCGCTTCCCGCATCAAAAAAAATGGAACCTTTGCATTGATTTCAAATAATCGATCAAACTCTTCTTCTGTGAATTCGGCGATCGGTTTGCGAACAATCATCCCCGCAGTATTCACGAGAATGTTCCATTGACCGAAGCGCTCTAACGTTACATCAACTAGTCGTTTAACCTCATTCACCTCGGTTAAATCACCTTGGTGAGTAATGGCTTGTCCACCCTTCTCAGCGATCTCCTGAGCAACTTTTGTAGCCTCATCTTTCTTCGATAGGCTGTTGTAATGAACAACAACTTTCGCGCCGTCGGCTGCAAGTGATTCCGCGAACAGCTTACCTAAATTTGCAGATGCACCTGTGATAATTGCAACTTTTCCATCTAAAACATTAGACACAAATACCTCCCTTGCCAGTACT
>JBDKJC010000307.1:0-5227 GCA_039796815.1 Cyanobacteriota bacterium
ACAGTTTAAATGTCGATCGGGACGTGGACATCAAGACTGGAGTTCAGATTTATGCCTTTAGGAAGCAAAAGAACAAGAGTAAGTAAAGCTTAATTTTACAGATTATTGTAAACTGCTTGGTAGTATCTTACACTATCCGCTCTATTTGCGCTTAAGCAGTCGATAATTATGAATAAGATTGTGCGTTCTTTATTGCTAAAGATGCCTCAAGTTTATGATTTTATATACAACATTAAGAACAATTATTTTTTGAGTTTTTAT
Source organism: Cyanobacteriota bacterium (assembly GCA_039796815.1). Lineage (GTDB taxonomy): Bacteria > Cyanobacteriota > Cyanobacteriia > Cyanobacteriales > Xenococcaceae > Waterburya. The sequence continues at coordinate 262 of JBDKJC010000307.1, forward strand.
TTAAACAAAGTTCATGAGCCTGACTTTAATGCCTTTAAGTTGATTTGTGGCGATCGCCCTCAACTTTTTCTTGATATTGGGGCAAACGTTGGTATGTCTGCACTATCTTTCTTTAGTTTAAAGCTAAATTGTCAAGTCATTTCTTTTGAGCCAAATTTTATTAATTACCCTTATTTAGATCGGTTGTTAAACAAGTTTGAAAAATTTCAATATTTTAAATGTGGGTTAGGCGCTCAACCTGGAGTAATTAATTTTTATTATCCTATTTACAATGGCAAAAAAATGACTGCTTTAGGTTCATGTGACTATCAAAAAGCTCAAAATTGGTTAAACAAAGATACTATTTACTTTTTTGATGCTAATAAATTAGAAATTAAAAAAATAACTGTTAATATTAATACTCTTGATAGTTTTAACTTACAACCAGAATTTATCAAAATGGATGTAGAAGGATTTGAATATCAGGTATTACTTGGTTCTCAGGAAACTATTAAGACTAATCGTCCTATCTTATTAATCGAAGGGGTAGCTCAAGGAGATAAAGTTCATCAGTTATTACAAAATTGGGAATATGACATTTATAAATTTTCTAATAATAAATTCTATATAGATCGATTTGATTGTGCTAACAACTTTTTTGTTCCTAAAGAAAAAACTGAAATGATTCAACCTTACTTAGCAAATTAAATTAAAACAATGACTAAATATATTATGTGGGGTAGCTATTGCGAAAATGCCCTCGAAAAGCGTACTCCCTACCGTCAGGCACATTTAGCTGGTCTTACTGCTCAAAAGGAGCAAGGAATATTAGTTACTCTGGGTCCGACTAAGGATAATACTAAGGTATTTGGGATTTACGAAGCAGAGTCACAAGATACTGTACGTCAGTTGGTTGAATCAGATCCTTATTGGCAAAACGGCATCTGGACTGAATATGAGATCAAGGAATGGATTCAAGCCTTTTGAATCAGTGAGCAATGAACAGTGAACAGTAATCAGTAATCAGTAATCAGCGCGAAGTTGCGTTGCGGGTGTTCCCCCCCGTTGTCCTAAAGGATACACCTTCGGATAAGCAAACTTCGTAAGAAGTAATCATTTTCGAGCGTAACTTTCTACAGTATTACTTAATAACATCGCTACCGTCATTGGACCGATTCCTCCAGGGACAGGGGTAATATAACTGGCTACTTTTGCTACCGATTCAAAAGCCACATCACCAACTAATTTTGATTTTCCTGACCCTAGATCTACTCGGCTGATGCCTACATCAATTACAATTGCTCCTGGTTTAACCATTTCCTGGGTAATCATTTCGGGTTTCCCTGCCGCAGCAACGATAATATCGGCTGTTCGACATATGGCACTTAGATCTTGAGTACGGGAATGAGCCATGGTGACGGTAGCGTTTTGCTCTAATAACATCAAAGCGATCGGTTTGCCGACTAGAATACTCCTACCAATTACCACCGCGTGTTTGCCTTCTAAGGGTAAATTGTATTCTTGTAAGAGTCTGATTATTCCTGCGGGAGTGCAGCTGCGTAAGCCTGTTTCTGAACGGACTAACTTACCCAAATTAACGGGGTGCAAACCATCGACATCTTTATCAGGATCGATGCGGTGAAGTAGAGCAATGGAGTCTAAATGTTTTGGTAAAGGAAGTTGTACCAAAATACCGTCTACGCGATCGTCTTGGTTCAAGCGGGCGATCGCCTGTTCTAATTCCTGCTGAGTTACATTTTCAGGAAAATGCTGTCCCATTGAAGCAATTCCTAGCTTTTGACAAGCTTTTTCTTTATTGCGGACGTAGACGGCGCTAGCAGGATTATTTCCCACCATTAATACCGCTAGTCCAGGGGAGCGATTAATATTTGACTCTAGCTGAGTTATTTGCGTTTTTAGCTTTAGCTGAATTTTTTTCGCTAAGGCTTTACCGTCCAGAAGACAAGGGTTAGAAGCAGACATAGATAATTTTAATAATTTAAAAAAGTTAAGCTGGAGGTCGATCGCTGGTAGATAAATAACTCATGTTAATTTCTCACTCAAGGTTTAGATCGTTTTTCGTCAGACTCAAGCAAATTAGCCTTGGGGTTACATTGCTAGCAAGCTTAGTCAGTTGTCGAACTCCTGTAATTACGGTTCAAGAATCAGCTGAAAAAGTTAGTAAAACGGTTTATTTGACGGGAAAAGTAGTTCGTTTAGCGCCGTTTTTAGGCAATTCAGCATATCAAATTGAAGACGCTACGGGAAAAATTTGGGTGGTTACAACTCAAACTATTCCGCAGTTGAATCAACAAATTAACATTAAGGGCAAGATTGAGTATCAAAGTTTACCCATAGGTAAACAAGAATTAGGCGATTTTTATCTAGTTGAGCTAGAGCGATTGTCTTCGATCCCAAAATAAATTATGAGAACGTACTTTTAAAGCAACTATAAAATAAAATTGCCTTCTGTGTTGCTAAATTAACTAAATTAAACAGAAAAATTAGCTAAATTTTATGAATTATATTTCTCAAACTCAATTAATTTCCGTTGCCATAGCGATTATTCATCAAGATGGTAAATATTTAATGCAGTTGCGAGATGATATTTCCACTATTGTTTATCCAGGAGTTTGGGCTTTTTTTGGTGGTCATATCGAACCAGGAGAAGAGCCTGAAATTGCCCTGAGAAGAGAATTAAGGGAAGAAATTAATTATTCCGCTCCCGTTTTAACTAAGTTTGGTTCTAATCAGACAGGTAACTATCTTCGCCATATATTTTCTTGTCCCTTGACAATCCCCGTATCAGAACTAGACCTCCAAGAAGGTTGGGATCTTAAATTGCTGACTCCAGAAGAGATTCAACAAGGATTTGCCTATTCTAATAGAGCGATCGCCAATAAACCCTTGGGAGATGTTCATCGTCAAATTATGCTTGGTTTTATCGCTTCCACAAATCAATGTTAAGGATTCAATGTTAAGGATAATGTACTACAGATTTCAGTCGGTTATAAATGCAAAATATTATACATAATAGAAAAGACAGACTTTTGTACTATGAAGATCAATCTAAAGCCAATAACGAACTGGTTTGGTAAACTTTCACTAATTATTAATCCTATTTTTAGCAGATTCCACCCCAATACTTGAATTACTTTTAAAATAAGTACAAAAACAAGTAAAAATCAAATTTTCATCAATTGCCTCGCTGGCTCGTGAATTATCTACTCCATCTATTTTTGGTGGTTTCACTGTAATTACCTTTTATAACTATTGCTCATGAATTATTCTTCTGGACGTTTTAGTGCTATCACCCAATTAGTCAATGCCAAAAGCTACTTCTCAGGAACAATTAAGCTTTTTACAGCACTGGCGCTTACATCCACAATGTTTTCTCAAAGTACGTCCCCCGCTTCAGCAACCCTAGAAGACAGCCCCAAAAATGTTGTTGATGAGGTCTGGCAAATTGTCAGCGGGGAGTTCGTCGATCCTGATTTTAATCACACTGATTGGCAGGTGAAGCGACAAGAATTGCTACAGGCAAACTACACCGATCAAAAATCTGCTTATCAAGCAATTCGCAAATCTCTGGAAAGTTTAGGCGATCCCTATACTAGATTTCTCGATCCAGAAGAATATGCAGAACTAACCAGTCAAACTTCAGGAGAGCTTTCAGGAATCGGTATTCAGCTAGGAATCGATCAAAAAACCAAGAAGCTCACGGTAATTGAGCCAATTCCTAATTCTCCCGCAATCGAAGCGGGATTACAGGCGGGAGATCATATTGTCAGTATTGATGGTAAACCCACCAAACAAATGAGCTTAGAAGAGGCTTCAGCCGAAATTAAGGGTCAACTTGGGACGAAAGTTAAGCTGAAAATCGCCCGTGAAAACAAACCTGAATTTGAAGTAGCGATCGCCAGAGCGCAAATTGAGTTACCTTCTGTCAGCTATAACCTCAATCAAGAGCAAGGTTCTAAAGTGGGATATATCAAGCTAGATGAATTTAGCTCCCATGCTGCCGAACAAATGCAAAAAGCGATCGCCGATCTTAGTAAAAAAGATGCTTCTGGCTTTATCCTAGACCTACGGGGCAATCCAGGTGGTCTATTGTTCTCTGGTGTGGAAATTGCGCGGATGTGGATGGAGAAAGGAGCGATCGTTTCTACCATTGACCGTAAAGGAGGCAATGAACAATTTTCCGCTAATGGTCAGGCTTTAACCGACTTACCTTTGGTAGTTTTGGTTGATGGCTATTCTGCCAGTGCCAGTGAGATTCTAACAGGGGCGTTAAAAGAAAATCATCGAGCGAAAGTAGTTGGCAGCCGTACCTATGGAAAAGGAACTGTTCAATCAGTTCATTCCCTTTCCGATGGTTCTGGTTTAGCGGTAACAATCGCTCATTATTATCCGCCTAGTGGGGTTGATATCAACAAAAAAGGGATCGCGCCCGATATCAGGGTTGACTTAAGTCGTGAAGATCAAATTAATCTCAGCACTAATCCAGCTTTAGTAGCAACGCCAGCCGATCCTCAATACGCCAAAGCAGTGGCAACACTCAAGCAAGAGTCAATTAGGACTGATAAGACAGATCCAGAGCCTTTGAGTAATAGCCAGGCTAAACCAAACCCATTAAAAACCAACTAAGTATTAGCCAGAAATCAGCTACTTTTGAGATAGAGCGATCGCCAATCATGGATCAAGCGCGATCGCGTAAATCAGCCAAAGCAATCTGAGCTTTTGCTATATTTTGTCGCTCTTTTGGGCAAATTAATTGATAGTCATTCTCCTGAACTTTCGATTCAATCAATTGCTGCAAAGCATTTAAAGTTTCGATCGAGAGTCACATTATTATTAGCTAGTTTTGCCAGGAAATGACTGTACAACTTAATTGGCAGTTTTGGCTGACTAAATCCTCATGAAAACAGCAGATATAGCATCCGTAGTTAATTCACCAAGCAAGACTCAATCGATTGAAGAAATATCT
>JBDKJC010000308.1:0-5203 GCA_039796815.1 Cyanobacteriota bacterium
TGTCGTCCTTTAGGACAATAATAAAATTTAAAAAAGCTAAGAGCTAAAAGCTATATACAAAGCGGTATGCTAAAGCACTAATTGAAGACGTAACAGACATCTTACAGGTGTCAGGCAACCTCAAGCCAGGTGTCCTCGTCTATTCAACTGAAAACGGCTGTAATTAGCCTAAGCCATCATTAACTAACTCCCAGTCACAAATTTTGGCTATTTGCGAATCTAGATTGATGGTATCGAAAGGCTTAGTAATTATTCCTTCAGCTAAAGTAGCTTCCAACTGAGCAAGCACCTCTTCTTGAGTTAAAGCAGTCATGAAAATAATGGGGATTGTGCAGGTAAATAAATTAAACTTTAAGACTTCGTAGACAGTAAATCCATCTAGACCTGGCATGAGTACATCTAAAAGAATTGCATCTGGCCTTTCAACTTCAGCTTTAGTGATACCGTCTATTCCATCTTCAGCAGTTAAAACTTCCCAGCCTGTATGCATTTCCAGGGCAAATTTAACTAGCATTCTGTTATCTTCATTGTCGTCAATAAGTAGAAGCTGCTTAATAGCCATATCAACGTTCAAACATATCTAAATTTATTTCTATTTTAATTATGTTAAATTACTTTTGCTATCACTGTACGACTCCAAACATAGGCAAAATTATTTAAGAATTATTTAATTAATGATCTTATTAAAGCGACAGAGGGAAGAACAAGCCTACGCCAACACTAAGACTGTTATCTTCTCTTACTCTTAACTGATGCCATGTAGAAGAACCAACGCGATTAGTTAAATAAAGTTCTAAATAAGGATTGCTGTTGTCTGTCGTCGGTTGTTTTCCCCTTAAAAATGATGGCTGCCAACGTACTCCTGTTGTCCAAGGAATCTTATCTGCTAATTGTCCATTACTAAAACCATTTCCTTCGCCAACTAAATTAGCCCCGACTTCGGCGATCGCTCTTAATTCTTGTGTTATGGCGATCTCTCCACCTAAATTAAAACCCCCAATTTCTAATCCTTGTCGTTGGGCGTAACCCAAGATCGGGGTAAACCAAATTGCTGCGTTGGGATTTATTTCGTACTGGATTGGCAAACTAGCAGTCAAAATTAAGAGTTTGCCGTTGCGGCCATCATCTCCCCCAGGAGTAAAAATTGGCACTGTCTTATCTAAATTGCGATCGCTAAAAGTATCCGCATCATTATTGACAAAATTAATAAAGGGTTCGTTAGTTAAACCCACAGTACCAGCCGCACTAAGAGTTATAGGTGCATTTTCCTGCTGATTGAGCAACCTAATTTTAGCGCCGATCCCCTGTTCAGATTCATCTACTTCCCCAGACACATAATCAAGAAAAATTACGCCTTCAAAGTCCCTGAGCAAACCATAGCGCACTGCGGTTAAGACTCCTTGACTACCTGCTTGTAAGTTCAAAACCAATTTTCCGCTAGGCAGAGTTCCCCCATCAAAAAAAGCTACCCCGTCAGTAGTGAGATCTGGATTATTTGCTGAATCAGCTAGATTGCCATCCTGACGATTAGCAGGGAGAGCATCGGGCATAAACCTGACATTAGCGCCCAAGCCTAAAAAATCGCGATCGCCAGTTAATGATAGAGGCGCAAAACTAGCAAATGTATTTGTAGCATAAAGTTCTAAAGCTAGTTGAGGATTAGTCCGATAACGTATACCCGCGTTATAGGCGATCGCTCGATCTGGTTCACCAGAATCACGATTAATACTATTTTTTCCCGTCAGCGGTACAAAGACATCACTCATCAAGGAGAGTCGATCATTAACTTGATAAGTAACACCCGCACCCAAGCCTAAAACTGTGCCGAAACTACCATTCTCATCATTAGGCAGACGATGAAAAAAAACGGCACTCTTATCTTTAAAGAATGCCACGGTAGGGATCAAACTGAATTGCCAGCGAGCGCCCACATCAGCAGTAAAGGGAAGAGCTAAAGAGACAAACACATCTCGATTATTAATTTCTGTGGCTGTCCCATTCTGGGTAAACATAAAGCCCCTAGTACCCCAAGAAGCTGCTACTACTCCACTCAACGAGAGATTATGCTTACGCCTAGCCTTGGGATCGCCCGACTGATTTTGCCAAATACGCTGTTTAAGTTCTAATGCAGCCTCATTATCTTCCGTGCGTTCAGAAGTAAATTCGCCCTGTTTGACTGGTGAGCTACTGTCTACGTGTTGAAACTGGAGGCTTAACTGTAGTTCATCGCTAATTCCCCAGGTAAAACCTGTATTAAAATTGACAGCACTATCACTATCATCAACTGCTCCTCGTACTAGATCGGGAAAAAAGAAGCTACGAGTATCCAGGTTAATGATTACTTCACCGCTCTGCAACTGATTTGCTGTTGGTTGAGATAAGAGGATGTCCGCTAGGGGAGTTGATGGAGTCAAGGTGATTTCTGCTTGTTCCAACTCCGATTGAGTAACATTTGTCTCTGGTAGATCTGGTAAAGCTGGCGGTAAAGCTATGGTCGGGTTTTTTCCCAAAAGCAGCAAAACAATTGAACCTAATAGCCCCACCAACAGTTTATTCATGCGATCGCCTTTATACTTCCTACCTCACCTCAACCAAAATTTAATCAATCTTGATTGAGAATTACACCAAAGCTAGATTTTATCAGCTAGATGGATAGGGATCATAGGGACGATAATAAGCGATCTTAGAGACTGTTTGTCAATAAAAGATTAAGGTGATTGGCTCAAAGGTAGTAGGTAGTAGGTATTGGGTAGTAGTAACAAAACGTCACTAGGACTTTTAAGGGGTGACAAGTAGCTTAGGCTTTACGACTCATTACCCATTATCCATTACCCATTGTGAGACTAAAACTTATAGCTTGTATTTAAACTCTTTGTCGCCCTGATAGTTAGATATTTTGGCCAATTCTTCAGGAGTTTTGATTCCTGCCTCAACTTTGCCGTTAATTTCCCAGGTAGGAAATGACTGAATTTTGGCTGCTCGACAAGCATCTGGTTGCGGATTTATCCCTTCAGGAGCGCATTCAATATAGTTAATCTCTTTAAATGCTTCCTTACCGAACAATTGCTTCTGTTCATAGCAGTGGGGACACCAATAAGCACCATATTCCTTAGCTCCTATAGCCGTTAAATGCTTAGCCAAGGCAATTTCCGCTTCTCCAGAAACCGAAGTAATTTCCCAACCATAGGGGGCAGTATAGGGTCCTGTCGGCTCAGTAATGGCAATTTTACCGTCACTAGGATCGACTATTTCATCAGCGATCGCATTACCATTAATCCCTGAATAGATGCCCAGAGTTACGACAATCGTTAATAAGCCGACGATCACTCCCGTAAATAAGATTTGACCCAAATCTTCCCAATCTCGACCAGTAATAGTCAAAATCAAGAGACTGAGGGAAAAAGTCGCCGAGCCAATACAGTAAGGACAAACAGTTTTTAATTCTGTTGCCAAGATATACATTAAATAAGCGCTGAAAACTGTCATCGCGATACTACCAGCCAACAATAGCCACCAGGTCGCATTGTCAATCTGCTGCTTGAGTTTCTTTTGCTTCTCTGAACTGATGCCTAGAGGAATTAAGGCAAAAGCGGCCATGCTGAGATAGGCTAGACAGCCAAATAGACTTAAAGGTAAACCAAACACTGTTGCATATTCACTGTCTAAGACTCCCCCACAGCCAGCTCCAGCAGATTCAGCCGAGCAAACTGGACCTCCTCCAGTAAGTTTACTGATAGTTAGATAAGCAGTTAAGGCTGCTCCAGCGATCGCGATCGCACCAATAATTGGTCTTGACCAACGATAAATCCAAGGTAAAGAACGACGACGGCGCATAATTTAAAAATTAAAAAAATTAATTAGTAGTTTTTGACATGAAGATTTTAAATACTCAATTATCCCCAACCCATAAAAACATTACTTAATATGAACCTGAGTAATTACTTAAAATCCTCTCAGTATTTTTCAGATTATAGCTTGAGTTAAATTTGTCTCAAATTTTTGCTACTGCCACTGCTTAATAGAGGTGTTCGATTCTGAATGTGATTTGGTCTTAGGTGGAGTCGATCTAGCTGCTTCGACAAACTGAGATACTCTAATCGGATCGATAGTCTCGCTAATCTTGCCCTGGCGCTTGAGGGAACTAGAAACAATTACCCCATCGGCTGCCTGCATTAACTGCGGAATATTGCTCCAGTTTGCACCACTACCAATAAATACGGGAGTGTCTCCTGCGGCTGCGGAGGCTAATTCTAAATCTTCTTGGGTTGGCGGACTACCCGTTGCCCATCCCGATAAAATTACCCCATCGGCTAAACCTCGTTCAATCGTATCTTTGACGGCAGTAGTTAAATTTGGCGTTCCCAAAGGACGAGCATGTTTAACCAAAACATCTGCCAAAATTGCGACTTCTGAGCCTAATTCTCGGCGATATCTGAGTAATTCATAAGCTTTTCCTTCAATCAAGCCTTGATCGGTTGCCATTACTCCTGTTAAGACATTAACTCGAATAAACTGAACCTGAGTACAGGTAGCGATCGCCATGGCACTACGCGCATCATTACGTAAAACATTGATCCCAATGGGTAGCATAACCATTCCCTTCAGGCGATCAACAATCAAGGTCATGGCGCTAACTACAGCGGGATCGACACAATCCCTAGCAAAAGGAGCGTCAAAAAAGTTTTCGATGATAATCCCGTCTACCCCTCCTGCTGCTAAAGCAGTAGCCTCTTGTTCTGCCCTGGCAATTACCTCTTGCAGTTTACCTTGCCAACGGGGGGAGGTTGGTAGAGGAGATAAATGAACCACCCCAATTACTGGATTGTCTGCTTGAAAAATATGTTTTAATTCCACTTTAATTCCGTCACGCCTGCTTGCTCCTCTTCAAAATTAATTATTATCTCAGACAAAGTTAGGTACTGTACATACTAAAATTGACATAAGCTCACAACTTACTAAAGATTTAAATCATCAATTTTCCTGGGTTTTTGTTCCCAGGGTTGAATTTATCTGTTAATATATTTTAACGAAAAGGTTATTTACGTATCTTCACTAGATATGTATAGTCTCAAGTTCAGCACCCGTCAGAGGCGGTGTCTTGAATCTAAAATAGTTTTGCGGCAGATGAACTGTCTGGTTAGCTAATGCTCCACCGCGAAACTAGGAAGCAAAAGCCAACAGTTTGGTCTAAAATTAAGCCCAA
>JBDKJC010000309.1:0-5201 GCA_039796815.1 Cyanobacteriota bacterium
ATTCCTACCAATTCGCTCAACCGACTTTATTTTCGCCGTTTATGCCGAAGAATTTGGTTTTATTGGCTGCTTACTGCTGTTATTGTTAATTGTTGGCTATGGCACTCTAGCCTTAAGAGTTGCAATCAAGTGTAGCCGAGAGCTTGCGCGATTAGTTGCGGTGGGAGCAATGGTATTTATTATTGGACAGTCATTAATTAATATTGGTGTTGCCACAGGCTCTTTGCCCACAACGGGCTTGCCACTACCTTTTTTTAGCTATGGTATTAATTCCATTGTTGCTTCATTATTATTGGCAGGGTTATTAGTCCGTGTAGCTAGAGAAAGCAACACCACTAGAATAATTCCCCTCAATCAGAGCGCATCTGTTGGAGCTAATTTTTCTAGTCGATAAAATATGACTAGACAATGACTGTAAAATAGAACATTTAATCTGGAACAATCCGCTAAAATGTTTCCCATGTCACTAACTAGTTAAAGTTGATGCCCTCACAATCAAAGTTAGTTTAATTGCCGTAGACCTTCCTAGCCACTAATTCCGAGAAAGTAATGCACCTGCCAGGCACTATTATTGGTAATCAATATCAGATTATTCAAAAGTTAGGTTGGTCAGAAAGGGAAAAAACCTATCTGGCAAAAAATTTACAGGCTGCGGTTGATGCCAAGTGCATAATCGAACAGTTGGACTTTGACAGTGAAAATAAAGCAAATTGGTATATTATCCAACAATATTTGTTTAACGAAGCGATAGTCATCAAAAGACTGGGGGATCATCCTCAAATTCCTCAGCTCCAACATTACTTTAGCGAGGGTCAACAGTTTTATCTTGTTCGTGAATATATTGATGGTAATAATCTCGAACAAGAAGTTGAACGTAAAAAATTTGACGAAGCTGAAGTAATTTACTTAATTCAAGATGGATTACGTATTCTGGACTTTATTCACAAAACCAATGTGATGCATCGTGATATTCAACCAATTCATTTAGTTAAACGCAAGCAGGATAATGCCCATGTCTTAATTAATTTTGGCGCACTACGTAAAATTGAAGCCAAGGAAATTAATTTAGAGGGAGAGCTAATTTTCAATCGAGGTATTGGCAACTTAGCCTATGCAGCTCCAGAGCAAAAAGTAGGGGAATTTTACTTTAGCAGTGATATTTATGCCCTGGCTAGATGTGCTGTCTATGCTTTAACTAGACGATCGCCCTTAGAGCTAGAGCAAGCTAAGATTGACTGGCGATCGCAATGTCAGATTAGCAGTAAATTTGAGGCAATTCTCCTAAAGATGATGTCGCCGATCGCCGAAAATCGCTATCAGTCTGCTTTAGAGGTGCTGCAAGATTTGCGACCATTACTCAAAATTAAACAGTCAGTGGGGGGTCGCTATTTAATTACAGGTTATCTAGGAGGCAATGACGGAGTTGAGACTTATCTGGCTAACAATCTACGCCGTCAATATCAATCTCCTTGTTTAATCAAACAAATTGAACTACCCCAGAGTGACGATCGCCACAAAATTCAGCTTGAACGTAATTTTATTGAAGAATTATCTGTTTTAGAAAGGCTAGGATATCACGAGCAAATTCCTCAGCTACGGGATCATTTTGAAGAGAATGATGAATTTTACTTGGTTCAAGAATATATTCAGGGAAAAAGCCTGGCACAGAAAATAGCTCAGCAAAATCTTTCTACTGCTCAAATAATTCAGATTTTCGAGAGTACTTTATCTGTTCTCCAGTTTATTCATCAAAATCGTCTTATTCACCGCAACATTAAACCCTCAAATTTGATTATTCGCGAACTCGATCAACAGGCGATCGTCACTGATTTTGGTATTTTGCATGAAATCAAAACCCGATCCAATCTGGCGGTAGATAGCCGCAACTCTGAGCGACAAAATTATTGGCCACCTGAACAGGCGGCAGGAAGACCGACAATTAGTAGCGATCTTTATGCCTTGGGCATGACTGTAATTGAGGCATTAACAGGAGCTAAACCAGTGACTTTTACCAGAGATCGGACTGGTAAGCTGTTATGGGAGCAAAACCTGACTCTAGACCGTCGTTTAATTAGAATCATTGATAAATTGATTCAGTTAGATTTAGGTCAGCGATACCCCTCAGCGGAAAAAGTTCTTACTGAACTGAGAAAAATCAACAGTTATGGAGATTGGAATTATCAGCCAACTAAAATTCAACTCCAGGACTCTAAGACTGCTAATCAGCAGAGAGGATTTAGAAAATTTAAAAGAACCAGAAGAACCAAAAGATCTAAGAAATCTAGTTTGCCACTGCTTATTGGTCTATTAGGTGTTGTTTTTTTACTGGGCAGTATTGAATTTACTTTTCCTACTGTTAGACCTTTGTATTATTGGTATCAAGGTCAGAAACTATTGCCTGAACAACCACAAGCTGCTCTCGATCGCTTTACTCAAGCAACTAATCTTAAAGCTCAGAATTGGCGGGCGTGGTTAGGTAGGGGAGATAGTCTAGTAGCTATGGAACGCTATCCACAGGCATTAGAAGCTTATGTTGAGGTGACAGAGCTAAATCCTCGTCTTAGTATTGGTTGGCAAAAGCGAGGTGATGTTTTATTCCGCCTCGATAATTTTACTGAAGCGCTCGCCGCCTATAATCAAGCCTTAGAGTTAGACCCAGAATCAGCCACAATTTATAATCACAAAGGACGGGCTTTATTCCAACTTCAACAATATGAAGCTGCTCTAGTCATGCAGGATGGAGCATTAGAACGCGACCAACTAAACCCGCAATTTTTAAGCGATCGCGCCCAGATATTATTCCAGCTTGGTCAATATCAGGAGGCACTAGATTTATTCGATCGAGCTCAGGTAATTAAACCTAACAGTCTTCAACTTTGGCAAGATAAGTTTCTCGTTTTAAGGGCTTTAAATCGTCCTCAAGCGGCAGAAAAGGTTCGGCGAGAAGTGAATAACAAATATATTCAAATCATTCAACAGCAGCCCCAGGATATATCAGCTTGGATTGCTCAAGGAGATTTTTTTGCAGCGAGTCAGATGTACAACAAAGCAGTTGAAGCTTATGACCAGGCGATTAAATTAATGCCCGATAATTATGCTGCCTGGCTGGGTAAGGGTAAAGCTTTAGCTCAACTGGGTCAGCAGGCAAATGCATTAGCTGCTTTAGACCGCACTCTGGAAATTCTGCCTCAATCTTACAAGGCCTGGCAGGTTAAAGGCACGATCTCCCAACAGCAAAATAATCTACCTGGCGCGATCGCTAATTACGATCGAGCTCTCGAAATTAATAATAATATCCCTTCTTTGTGGCGCGATCGCGCTATCGTTTTAAATCAGCAAGGACAATATACTCAAGCTATTGAATCTTTAATCAAGACTAGTGAACTTAGCCCCTACGATGTGCAAATTTGGCAAGAGTTAGCATCCGCTTGGTCAGCATTAGGCAATGATAATCAGGCTATTTGGGCGATCGATCGGGGACTGAAGTTTTATCCCCAAAATTTGGCTTTATGGAGCTTAAAAGGTTTGATTCAAACCAGAAATGGTCAGTATAACCAAGCCTGTCAAACATATCGTGATTCACGGGCGATGGCTGGCGAGTCAACGATCATTATGGATTCAATGAGACAGTTAGGATGTCGTCTAAACTAATTTAAACTTAGTTTTTGAGCAGAGATGGCGATCGCTTTTGGCAAACGCTATCTTACTCAATTATTGACTCAAAATTATAATTTGTTTATTATGCTCGATTTATTTAAAGTCAGGTCACCACGATCTAGATATAGGCTTTAAATAAAATAGTAATTTAAATTAAGTCTTGCTTTACTAATTTTGGCGGAAAGGCGATTGACAGTAGCAATTTTTTGCTCAATCTGGATCGCTAACTGAGAATCTTGATTATATTTCTGCTGATGGTTTTGCAATTTAGCTAAAGTTTCTTTTACAGTAGCCAATTCTTTCTCGATTTTGATTAGCAAAACGATTAACCGAGCAACCTTAACGGTTTTTTCTTCAGCAACAATCTCTTGTTGGATAGCAGAAATATAGTTATTGATATCTTCCATGAATTTACTGATATGTTAATTAATACAACAGACTAATTACGTTTGTTCTTATGACTTAATCTCAGTATATCTACGAATATGGCAGCAAGCTATAAAGTTTGGGTAATTAGTGGCGTAAAAATGTAAATAATGTGTGAATTTAGCAATATAGGTTCTGTAATCCTTATTTTATAGATATTGTGAGCAGAGAACCTGGCTAATAATTAATTGCCTATTTATATTTTACAGGCTTGTGAGGTGAGATTTTAATGATTATGGTCTAGATAATTTTACTTAGGGAAATATATCAAGCTACAAAATTAATTAATCAATGGTAAATAATTAATTGTCAATATTCGCCCTAGCTCAATTGAGCAAATGTTTTATGATTGAAAAATCTGCTTTACATATCAGAATTATTAACAACCATGTTAGATTTAGCCAAAATTGCGGGACAAATTCCTGGTATTAGTCAACATCTACACCAAGAGGCGATCGCTTCTGGCAAAAGATTGGACTATGCCCAGAATTTACAGCGACAGGCAGCTAATCGACAGGCAGAATTAATTCAGCAGCAGACAGATTTTCGCGATCGCCTGATTTTTGCCGCAGCTACTCCCATTGAGCCTCTAGATCGATGTTTTGAGATTCAGCCAGCACCCTATAGCCATAGTGTTTTTGCCACCGATGGTTCACAGATTTCTCCTTCCCATCATGAGATTGCCTACTGCTATCTGATTAACATCGGTCAGATTATGCTTCATTATGGACAAAGCCTTCACCCGTTACTAGATAGCCTCCCCGAAGTATTTTATAAAACAGAAGATCTCTACATCTCTCGCCAGTGGGGTATTCGTTTGGAAGAATGGATGGGTTATCGACGTACCGTATCCGAGGCTGAAATGTTAGCCGAGATGGCTTGTAATTGGGTACTCCCTCCAGGGGAACATCGTGATGTACCTAATCTGGCTTTGGTTGATGGTTCACTGATTTACTGGTTTTTAGATGGCTTGCCTCTCGAAGCAAGAGATCGGATCTTGCCCCCAATTTTAGCTTCGGGTGAACGCCTGAGAGAAACTAAAATCCCGATGATGGGTTACGTCAGCGCCTCTCGAAGTACCGAAGGACTAAACTTTCTGCGATTACATACCTGCGAAC
>JBDKJC010000310.1:0-5194 GCA_039796815.1 Cyanobacteriota bacterium
GTGATGGTAGTGCCGAAAATACCAAATTACCCGATAATTCTGTGGATTTAGTTACCTGTTTTCAAGCCTTTCACTGGTTTAATCCCGAACCGACTTTAAGAGAATTTGCGCGCATTCTCCAGCCAGAAGGAAGAATTGCTTTAGTTTGGAACGATCGCGATCTTGATGGAGGCGATCGATTTACTCGTGAGTATGATTACATAATCACTCAAGCATCCAACAATAGCCCGATTCTTTCTCGTTTAGATGGTAGAAGCGGTACATTTATTAAGTCTCTCTTTTCTCTAGTAAGTCAGCAGATTTTTGCTTATCAACAAGCTTTGACTCAAGATAGTTTAATTGGCGTAGCTACAAGTGCTTCTTATATACCCCAGGAAGGAAAAGCTTATCAACAAATGCTTAGGAATTTAACAAACTTACATCAAAAATACTGCGATGAGCAAGGTTTGGTTTATTTAAAATACAAAACTAGCGTTTATTTAACTTCCCCTGAGAAAATATAAATCATGTATAAACTATACGATTTTCTTCCTTCTGGTAATGGCTACAAAGTTCGTTTATTACTAACTCAGTTACAAATTCCTTTTGAATTAATTAAGCTAAATATTCTTGAGGGAGAAACTCGGACTACGGAATTTTTAGCCAAGAATCCTAACGGGAAAATACCTTTACTAGAAATTGCACCCAACAAATTTATTTCCGAATCCAATGCAATTTTATATTACCTTAGCCAAGAAACAGTATATTTTCCTCAAGATAAGTATGAGCAAGCACAAGTAATGCAGTGGCTATGCTTTGAGCAATATAGTCACGAACCTAATATTGCCACTCCTCGATTTTGGATTACTGAACTCAAACAGGTAGAAAAATATAGAGAACAAATCGCACACAAGCAAAAATGGGGTTACGCAGCTTTAAATGTAATGGAACAGCATCTAAAAACTCATGACTTCTTTGTGGCAAATAAATATACGATCGCTGATATCGCTCTTTATGCTTACACTCACGTAGCTACAGAAGGAGGATTCGAGCTAACAAAATTTCCCGCTATTTTAGATTGGCTCGAACGAATTAAAAGTCAACCCAGACATATTTTAATTACAGATTTATAAAGATTTATAAAAAAATTATGCACGAAACAGACATGACCAAGGCTTTAATTTTAACAATAAAAGATTGGTATGAATCACAAATAGAAAAACCCAAAATCGAAAAAATTCATTTAGTTGTCGGTCAATTTACCTGCGTTGAACCTATTAGTTTGCAATTTGCCTTTGAAGTTCAAACCCGCAATACTTTCTTAGAAGGAGTAGAACTAGCGATTAAAGATATTCCTTTGATTGCTTTTTGTCATAGCTGCCAGCAAGAATATAAACCTGAAATTGGAACGCAATATAGTTGTCCTGATTGTAATTCGCCGATGGAAGATATTCGCTCTGGTCGAGAATTAAAAATAGAGCGCCTTGAATATTCCCTTGTAGGGGCGATTCGCCCTAAAGGACTAGCTTCGCGTCGCGAATCGCCCCTACCAATCCCTGATAATTTATAATTAACAACAAAAAAAATGCACCAAACATTCGACGCTGCAATTGAATTAAATTTACTCCACGCTAACCAAGAAGGCGCAGACCACAACCGCGAACATTTTGATGCTTGGGGTATTACTTGTCTTAATATTATGAGTAGTCCTGGTGCGGGAAAAACTGTTCTGCTCGAACAAACCTTAAAAGCTTTAAAAGATACATTAAACATTGCTGTAATTGAAGGAGACATGACCACCGAACTGGATGCTGATCGCCTTCGTAAATATAATATTCCTGTAATTCCCATTAACACGGGACGTTCTTGTCATTTAGATTCTAAAATGGTTGCGGGTGGTATTCATACTTTAGAGCATCAATATAATCCCAACAATATTGATTTAGTGCTAGTGGAAAACGTAGGTAATTTAGTTTGTCCTGCCGAGTTTGAAGTAGGTGAACATGCCAAGGTTGCTCTACTGAGCGTTACTGAGGGAGAAGACAAGCCTTTAAAATATCCAGTGATGTTTCAGCAGGCAGATTGCCTGTTAATTACTAAAACTGACCTTGTACCCTATTTAGATATCGATCTTGAGCAGATTAAAGCTAATGTACGGCAGATGAATCCCCAAGTAACAATTATTCCTGTTTCTGCCAAGACAGGGGAAGGGTTGGAAACTTGGCTGAATTGGTTGCGATCGCAAACACAAAAAACTCAAGATTCAAGATTATTTTGATTCACATTAGATTTACATTAAAAAGCAATTTGTGAAATCAAATTTATTTTTCAACAACAAACACACTGGCAAGCTATTCTCTGAACTTAAACGCAGATCATCTTATCTTAATTTTGTTATGAAAATTCGTTCATTTCTAACTTATTTTATTATTTTTGTTCTGAGTGCAAGTGTTGTTGTAGGTTGCAATCCAGCTACTTCGATTAAAACAACTACTGACTCCGATTCTTCCACTGCTACTAGTGAGGCTGCACTTACATTAGGATATAGTGCTTGGCCTGGCTGGTTTCCTTGGCAAGTCGCCCAAGAATTAGGAATTTTTAAAGAACATAAGGCTTCAGTAGAGCTTAAATGGTTTGATGGTTATTTAGAATCCATCAATGCTCTAACTACAGGACAAATTGATGCTAATAGCCAAACTCTAAACGATACGATTAGTAGTGTCTCAGGCGGTGCAGATTTAGCCATAGTTTTAGTCAACGACAACTCTACTGGTAATGACAAAATCATTGTCAGCGAAGGAATCAATAGTGTAGCCGATCTCAAAGGCAAAAAGATTGCAGCCGAAGAAGGTACAGTCGATCATTATCTCTTATTACTCGGGCTAGAAAAAGAAGGCTTATCTCCAGAAGATATCGAGTTTGTACCTTTAGAAACAGGTCAAGCAGCCACAGCCTTTGTTGGTGGGCAGGTTGATGCCGTTGCTGTATTTGCTCCTTTTACTACTCAAGCCTTAAAACGTCCAGGTAGCAAAGAATTATTTAGTTCTAAAGACTTTCCTGGAGCAATTTCCGATCACCTAGTGTTTTCTCGCCAGTTTATTGAGGAAAATCCCGAACAGGTACAAGCTGTAGTCAATTCTTGGTTTGCTACCCTCGATCGCATTGAACAAAATAAAGCATCAGCTAATAAAATCATGGCAAAACGGGCAAATGTAACTATTGCCGAATATCAAGATTATGCTGATGGTACGACTATCTTTTCCGTGCAAGATAATCTAAAAGCTTTTACACCAGGTCAAAATGTCACCTCTTTACAGTTTTCCGCCCAAAAAATTAGCGATTTTTTAGTCAAAGTTGGTTTAGCACCACAAGCTCCCGATCTGAGTAATCTCTTTGACGATCGCTTTGTTAAAGCCTATGTAGCAAAACAGAAAAGTTCTTAAGTGAATAAATAATTGAACCATGACTCACCATAATCAGCAGCGATCGATTCAGTCGTTTATTAAGCCTAAAATCGTACGTCCAACAGTTTTTTGGCGACTAGCTGAAGATATTCCCCAACCCCTTAGTACCTCTTTAGTTATTACTTCAATTGCACTACCGCTAGTTATCTGGTGGTTGGTGACGACTTTTGGTAATATCGATCCCAAGTTTTTACCCTCTCCCGCCCAAGTGTGGTCGGCCTTTATCCGCTTATCAAGTACGGGAGAACTGCTTAAAGACACTGTAGCTAGTTTATGGCGAGTCGGTGTGGGCTTTATACTAGCCTTAGTTTTGGCGATTCCCATTGGCGTACTGATGGGTAGTTTTGCCAGTATCCGCGCTCTTTTAGAACCTCTTTTTGGCTTGATGCGCTATATGCCTGCTCCTGCTTTTATTCCTTTGTTAATTCTCTATCTAGGTATCGGCGAAGAACCAAAAATCATGCTGATTTTTATCGGTGTATTCTTCTTTAACTCACTAATGGTCATGGATACAGTTAAGTTTGTGCCTAAAGAATTAATTGAAGCTACTTATATGTTAGGTGGCGATCGCTGGTCAGTATTAAAACAAGTAATTTTGCCTTATGTCTTGCCTGGAATTATTGATGCTTGCCGCATTAATTTAGCAGCAGCTTGGCAACTTGTAATTGTCTCGGAATTAATTGCCGCGAATGAAGGATTAGGTCGTAGGATTAGCGTTGCTGGAAGATTTTTAAAAACAGATGAAATTTTTGTCGGCTTAATTGCGATCGGCATTATCGGACTGATTTTCGATTTACTCTTTCAATATTTTTTAAGGGTGAGTTGTAAGTGGGCAAGTCAGAAAAGATAAAATCTTAGCTCAAGAAAGTAAATAAAGAATTACGTAAATGTTGATTACACCTGAATAGTAGGTCGTATAAAATTTTTTTGATTGCAAATAGCAATGCGAATGACTAATCCAGCGATCAAAACTAATATTGTAGAGTTGAATAATTTTTAGTCTAGATTTTAAAAGTGTGTTTGATCGCACAGCACATAGTTGGGTAATTGATAACCATATTAAAATTGTCGATTTAAAGTTATTCTTAATTATGTTTTTAGAAATTAATCGTCTTAATAAACATTTCTCGACCAAAAACGGTGCTTTAGTAGTGCTGAGAGAAATTAATATGGCGATCGCTGAAGGTGAATTTATCTGTGTAGTAGGTGCATCAGGTTCGGGTAAATCTACTCTGTTGCGTCAAATTGCTGGTTTGGATAGTCCTACTAGTGGCGAAGTAAAAATCGACGGTCAGTGTGTTATTTCTCCAGGGCCCGATCGCGGTATGGTTTTTCAGCATTACACTCTCTATCCCTGGATGAATGTGCAAGAAAACACCGAATTTGGACTTAAGTTACAAGGTGTGCCAGTAAAGCAACGTAAAGAGCAAGCAAGTTACTATTTAAATGTAGTTGGTTTAACTGAATTTGCCCGTTCATTACCCAAAGAATTATCGGGTGGGATGAAACAACGGGTGGCGATCGCTCGTGCTTTAGCTTCTGAACCAAAGATACTGTTAATGGATGAACCTTTTGGATCCTTAGATGTTCATACTAAAGAGTCGATGCATGAATTTATGCTCGATCTGTGGCAGCGTACGGGGCTGACTGTATTTATGATTACCCATGATGTCGAGGAAGCTGTTTTTCTCTCCAATCGTATCTATGCTTTAGGTTCGCGCCCTGGTACTGTGATCGAAGAGATTCAAGTT
>JBDKJC010000311.1:0-5190 GCA_039796815.1 Cyanobacteriota bacterium
TACCTTCGGCAAAGAGCATTTCCACGATCATTCGGCGATATTTTTGTAACTTTTCGCTGTTGGTTTTAACCTCCATTCCTTCAGCGACTTTGGTTACACAGGCAGGTTGCAGCTTTTGACTACCCGCAATCTCTACCAAGCACAGGCGACAAGCACCCACCTCGGATAATCCTGATAAATGGCAGAGAGTGGGAATGTGAATACCAGCATCCTGCGCTGCCTCCAAAATAGTTTCCGAGTCTCTAGCACTGATCGGGCGATCGTTAATAGTTAGGGTTTTGACTGCCACTTTTCTAATACTTGTTTCTGCTTACAAGTTTTTTATAGGCAAAGAGTTTGAGAAACTTGTGAAGTTGCTTATAACTCAAGCTAATAGCTCATTGAAATCCTCAAACTAACCTTCACAATATCCTCAAATTATTTTTTTAGTTTATAAGTGTAAACCATAAAGCATTTCAAAACTCTATAAAGTGGAGGTTGATTATGACACTCAGCAGATGGCAACCATTCAAAGAATTAAGCACCATCAGGAAACAAATGGATCACTTGTTTGAAGATATGCTTTCAGTTAATGATAATGATTGGATGGGATTACACAATATGGGAGGAATGCGGACTCCTGCGGTCGAAATCGAAGAAAAAGAACATGAACTGATTCTTAAAGCTTCTGTTCCAGGAATTGATGTCAAAGATCTAAATGTAGAAGTCAGTGAAGATCGGGTAACTATTGCTGGGGAACACGAATCAGAAAAAAGTACTGAAGACAAAGACAAAAACTACTTTCATTCTGAATTTCATTATGGCAAGTTTGAAAGAGTTATTCCTCTACCCATGCCAATTAAAACTGATGAGATTAAATCTGACTTCAAAGGGGGGATTTTGACTCTTACCTTACCAAAAGTAGACAATGTGCCGAAGAAATCGGTCAAAGTACAATTGCCTGATAGTTGATTTTAAACTTTGGTGGTTAGTTATTAATTGCTTGACTAGCCACCAACCTAGTTTGGTTCGAGCAAGTATCTTCTTTTTTACCTTTAAAAGCTAAAAGCTAATGAAACAAAGCCTATATCTTGAGATCGAGGGAGTAGTTCAAGGTGTAGGTTTTCGTCCATTTACTTATCAGTTGGCAACAACATTAGGGTTGACAGGATGGGTAAATAACTCTTCTGAAGGAGTATTAATTAGAGTTGAAGGCGATCGCCCTGTATTAGATTGTTTTTTAAACCGATTATTACGGGAGAAACCAGCTTTAGCTCAAATTCATAAGCTTCAATCATCTTGGGGCAATTCTATTGGATTCGGTCAGTTTCAAATTAAACCCAGCACAGGAGGAAATAAAACAGCGTTGATCTTGCCCGATCTTGCTACCTGTTCTGAATGCTTGCAAGATATTCTCGATCTTCATAACCATCGTTATCACTATCCTTTTACCAACTGTACTAACTGTGGTTCTCGTTTTACGATCATCGAGCATCTTCCCTATGATCGCCCAAATACTAGCATGAAGTGGTTTGAGATGTGCGATCGCTGTTTGACAGAATATCAAGATCCCCTCAATCGCCGTTTTCATGCTCAACCTAACGCTTGTCCTGAATGTGGCCCTCATTTAGAACTATGGGACAAAACGGGAGGAATTTTAGCATCACATTATGATGCACTATTGGCAACCGCAGCAGCAATTCGCCAGGGGAAGATTGTGGCGATTAAAGGATTAGGGGGTTTTCATTTAGTAGTAGATGCCAAGAATGCTATAGCAATTCAAAAATTACGCGATCGCAAACATCGTCCTGATAAACCTTTTGCCTTGATGTATCCCAATCTGGAACAAGTCAGAGTTGACTGTCAGGTATCTGCCTTAGAGGCAAAACTACTTTTATCCCCTCAAGCACCCATCATCTTATTAAAGCGTAAACCAGACCATCAAGCCTTGGCAGAGCAAGACATAATTCCCTATCTGGGAGTGATGTTGCCTTATACTCCTCTACACCATCTGTTAGCTAGAGAGTTGAATTTTCCCATTGTGGCTACTAGTGGGAATTTGAGCGGAGAACCGCTCTGTATTGATAACCAAGAAGCTATAGACAAATTAAATAAGATTGCCGATTTATTTTTAATTCACAACCGTCCTATCGTCCGACCCTTAGATGATTCAATCCTGCGGGTAGTCGGCGGACAAGCACAAATTATCAGACGCGCTCGTGGTTATGCACCTTTGCCAATTAAGCTTAAAAGTAATCTATTGTCTCCAGAACCTATTCTGGCAGTGGGAGGGCAGTTAAAAAATGCGATCGCTTTTCTCAAAGGTAATCAACTCTTCCTCACTCAATATATTGGCGATCTCGAAACAGCTGCTACATTCAAACGATTTCAACAGACGGTTGAAGATTTTCAGGAACTATACGAACTAAAGCCAGCAAAAATTATCTGCGATCGCCATCCTCATTATCAATCCACAAGCTATGCTGAACAATTAAATATTCCCGTAGCAAGAGTTCAACATCATTATGCTCATGTCCTTTCCTGTATGGTAGACAATGGCTTAGATGTAAATGAACCAGTGTTAGGGGTTGCCTGGGACGGCACGGGATATGGACTAGACAGCACAATTTGGGGCGGGGAGTTCCTGAACATTACTAATACAGGTTTTGAACGAGTGGCTCATTTGCGGACTTTTAGCTTACCTGGGAGCGATCGCGCTATCAAAGAACCCAACCGAATTGCGATCGCCTTACTCTACGAAATATATGGCGATCGCTTGTTTCTAGAGAGCCAAGATTTTGCTAATTTACCCTGTCTCAAATCATTTAACAGTCAGGAATTAAATATCTTACACAGGGTGCTGAATAAAGATCTCAACGCACCGCTAACTTCTAGTATGGGACGTTTATTTGATGGTATTGCTTCAATCTTAGGAATCCGCCAACGAGTCAGTTATGAAGGACAAGCAGCGAGGGAATTAGAATATGCGATCGCCAATTTACGCACAGATAAAACATACAGTTTTGAACTAATTCCGCCTTTAAATACAGCTACTAATGCACCCATAATTATTGACTGGAGACGAATAATCACAGAAATTCTGACTGACGTTATGAATCAAATTTCAACAGCCGAAATATCCGCTAAGTTTCACAATACTCTGATAAAAATAATAGTTGCGGTGGCAAAACAGATTAGGCGCAAACAGATCGTGCTGACTGGAGGCTGTTGGCAAAATAAATATTTAAGCGAAAAAGCGATCGCGCTTTTAAAACAAGCAAACTTTGTACCCTATTGGCATCATCAAATTCCCTGTAACGATGGTGGTATTGCCGTGGGTCAAATCATAGCTGCATTAAGAAGATATTAATCGATAAATACTAACAAAATCCTCACAAGTTCTTCAAGCTTGTGTCATATCTTGAACATAAAGAAGGACTTAACCAGAGAGGTACACAATGACTTTCAAAGTAGATACTTCCATTAAAGAAATTAGAAAAGAAGTTCGTCATTTGGTTCACATTCATAGCCTAGATCGCGAACAGCACATTTATACTCTTAGCCAATTTTTTGCGCCAGGGGAATGGGAATTAGTTGAATGCGAAATAGAAGCAAATGGCTATTCATTAATGACTAACTCAATTAACGATCTTTTAAATAATTAATCATTTAGATTAAGTAACAGATTATGTGTTTGGCTGTTCCTGGAAAAATTGTGTCCATTAGTGACAATGAACCTCTATTGAGAATGGGTAGAGTTAGCTTTGGCGGATTAATTAAACAGGTCAGCCTGGCATATGTTTCTGACGCGCAGGTTAATGACTATGTGATTGTTCATGCTGGTTTTGCCTTAAGTATTCTCGATCGCGATGAGGCAGAACAGACTCTAAATTATCTTCGGCAATAAATGGGCTTCGCCCTAGCTATTAGCCATTAGCTTTTAGCCATTAGCTTTTAGCTTTTAGCTTTTAGCTTCGTTATCAAGAATGTAGTCTATCCAATTGAAAACTGCTGAAATGGTCTGCAATTAGGAGCAAGAATGTCATGGAAAATTTTGATTATGTGATTTTGGGTGCAGGGTTAGGAGGGCTTTCGGCGGCAGCCTGTCTAACTCGTCAAGGATATCGGGTAGCGGTATTAGAACAACATTATCTGCCTGGAGGTTGTTGTCATACTTTCAACTTTGGCAATTATAATTTCTGTGCCGATGTTCACTATATTTACCAGTGTGGCGAGGGAAAGGCGGTCAATCAATTTCTCAATTATATAGAGCGGGATGTTCCTTTTAACTCCCTTAATCCAGACTGTATTGATCGCGTAATCACCCCAGAAGTTGATTTTCGGATTCCTCTTGATTGGGAGAAATTTCGCGATCGCCTAACTGCTACTTTTCCCGCAGAAACCAGGGAAATCAACCTTTACTTCGATGAAATTAAACAACTGCATCGAGAACTGAAACAGTTTACTAAAGAAGTACATTGGTACAATCTCGATTGGTCTGATTGGCTCTCTTTACCGAAGCATTGGCATTTATTCACTAGACGCAATTGGACACTACAAGATCTTTATGACCACGTGGGATTATCCCCCAAGCTCCAGGCACTTCTGGCAGGACAAAGTGGAGACTATGGTTTACCTCCTAATCAAATTGCTCTAATTACCCACACATCTCTGGTTTATGATTACTCCGAGGGCGCTTATTATCCTCAACATCACTTTAAACATCTGGTGGATAGCATTGTCTCAATGATTACCGAAGGCGGTGGCGTGGTTGAGTTTTCTACCCCAGTCAAGCATATTGAAGTGGAAAACTACCGAGTGGTCAGTGTCTATGCAGGAGAAAAAACTTATCAGGCAGATAATGCCTATATTAGTGACCTAGATCCCAAGCTGACTGTCCAATTAATGCACAATTCTTTGGCACTTAGCAAACAAGAAGGCGATCGCCTAACTAATTATGCATACTCTGCTAGTGCATTTAATATTTATCTCGGTTTAGACGCTAGCTTCGACCCTACTGATTATGGTATCGGTAACTGGAATATTTGGTATTACCCTAATGGTGATTTGAATCAAGCCTATCAACAGCAGCTTAGAGGCAACTTAGACCATCCTTGGATCTTCTTGTCCTGTCCTACTCTAAAATCTCGTGAACCAGGCATGGCACCTGATGGGCATCATGTTTTAGAAATCACCACTGTCTGCCCCTAT
>JBDKJC010000312.1:0-5185 GCA_039796815.1 Cyanobacteriota bacterium
GTATCGGGTACATGTTTGCAGATATATTTCGTAGCTACAATACCGTTCATCTTGGGCATTTCAATATCGATTAAAACCAAGTCGGGCTGTAGTTTGATTACCTGATTCACCGCGCTATGACCATCTCGAGCTGTACCCACGATCTCTATTTCTGGCTCATGTTTTAAAATTGCTTTGATGCCTTCTAACATTAGATATTGATCGTCAGCTAGAAAAATTTTGATCTTCATAAAATATGTTGGTCTATAAGCTAAATATTCACCGACTAAAGATAACGGATAAATTGTTGGCAGGCATTTCAATAACTTGCTGTAATTTTAAGTTTTGTGCTGCTGCTGTTTCGACTACCTCCTCTAAATCTCTTACTCCCCATAGAGGATTGCGATCGCGTAAGGAGCGATCAAAACTGACATTGCTTGGGGCAGTATGCTCTCCATTACGCTTATATGGACCGTAGAAGTAGAGAATTCCACCACTAGGCAAAATTTGTCCAGCCCCTCGAATTAAGCTTAAACAAGCTTGCCAAGGAGCAATGTGAATCATGTTAATATTAACGATGGCGTTAATTTCGCGATTTTTGAGCTGCTGTTGCCAGTTATTTTGGGTAACATCAATAAGCAAGGGTAACTCTAAATTATCGACAAGACAAGCATTTTTCCAGGCAATAATACTTTCCCTGGCTAGCAAATCGACGTCAGAAGGAATCCAGCGACATAATTTTAACTCCGAAGCAAAGAAAATAGCATGTTCCCCCGTCCCACTAGCAATTTCCAGAATATTAGCCTTAGTTGGTAAAATTTCTGAGAGAATCTTTAAGATTGGCGATCGATTACGTTGAGTCGCTGGGGCATACTGTCTGGCATCCATTAGTTAGAGTTAGTTAAAGTCGATAATTTAAAATGAAGAGCAGTTAGGTTAGCTATTTTAGCTTAAAAATTTTCAGCCTCAGTTATTTATATCTATTCCTTTAGAATTGTCAGTATAATAATTCAAGTCAAGGCAGTCGATGCCACGAAAATTACAGATACTACCCGCATAAAATAATTTATATTCATCTGACTGCGGATTGAAGTTGGCGATTCAACTGAATAACAGCTTGTTCACAGTACCATTCAACAGACTTGTTAGGATTGTAATACATTATTTGTTTGATTATCGCCATTGCTTTGGCACTATCGTTATTTAACAGAGACAATAGTTCAGAGGCTAGTTCTTGAGTTGCTTTATTAGGAATAAGATGAGTTCTTTTAGGTTGAATTAATAAACAGTCTTTTAAATCACAATCTCTTGTACTCTGCATTTTAAATTTCTAGTTTATTCACATCTGTAATTTTCATTCTTACAAATTAATTAATCCTGCAAATACTTGAGGTGATTACGATCATTCTTCATATTACTTTTATATTTTAAACCGAAAGTATGACTCAAAGAATTTTAATTTGGTATCGCAACGACTTAAGAGTTCACGATCTTCTGGCGCTAAATGAAGCAGTGCAGCAGCAAGCGGAGGTTCTTCCTCTATACTGTTTTGACGATCGCCATTTTGGCGAGACATCCTTTGGATTTCCCAAAACGGGTAACTATCGCGCCCAGTTTTTAATTGAATCTGTGGCAGATTTACGTGCTTCTTTACAAAAACTAGGTAGTAATTTAATAGTGCGTCGTGGTTTACCTGAAAAAATTATACCAGCGATCGCCGAGCAGTTAAAAATAGATCGAGTTTGTTACAGTCAAGATGTTACCGCCGAAGAACAGCAAGTGGAGAAAAAACTTCGGCAAGCTTTGTCAGCGAAAAACATTCAACTCAAATCTTACTGGCAAACAACATTATATCTACCAGAAGATTTACCCTTTGATATCCAGCAAACTCCAGAGTTATATACTAACTTTCGTAAACAGGTAGAGAAAAAATCAAAAATTAATCAATCTCTAGCTGCACCAAAGCAACTGCCACCTTTCCTAGAAATTGAACCAGGTGAAATTCCTACCCTAGCTGACTTCGAGCTAACTATTCCCGAATTTGATGAGCGCGGAGTATTGAGCTTTAAAGGCGGAGAAACTGAGGCAATTAGACGACTAAAAGCATATTTTTGGCAGGAAGATTGTCTTAAAGAGTACAAAGAAACTCGTAACGGGATGCTGGGAGCAAATTATTCTTCTAAGTTTTCTCCTTGGCTAGCTTTAGGTTGCATCTCACCACGGTATATTAACGATCGGGTACTTAAATATGAGACAGAAAGAGTCAAAAATGACTCAACTTACTGGCTCATTTTTGAACTTATCTGGCGCGACTTTTTTCGCTTTATTGTGGCTAAACATGGCAATCAAGTATTTCGGATTGAAGGGATGCAGGGAGTAGAAATTCCCTGGAAACAAGATTGGCAACGCTTCGATCTTTGGCGTACGGGAAAAACTGGCTATCCGCTGATTGACGCTAATATGCGAGAAATAGCTGCCACTGGTTTTATGTCTAACCGTGGTAGACAAAATGTAGCTAGCTTCTTAACTAAAAATCTGGGTATCGACTGGCGCATGGGCGCAGAATGGTTTGAATCGCTGCTGATTGATTACGATGTTTGTAGTAACTGGGGTAACTGGAATTACACTGCGGGAGTAGGTAACGATGCGCGAGGCTTCCGTTATTTTAATATTGCCAAGCAAACAAAAGACTACGATCCTCAAGGAAAATATATTAAGCATTGGCTACCAGAATTAGCTTCTTTACCTGGGGATAAAGTGCGTGAGCCTGGCAAGCTGACTCAAGATGAACAAATACACTATAGAGTCAAGCTAGGAGTCGATTATCCTCGCCCCGTCGTCGACTTTTTTAAATCAGTTAAAGCTAACGAAAAGATCTATCAAAGTGCAGTGAGATAAAACTCAATACTATAGGAATATTTAATTATTATCTTATTGCTAATCGTCGAGCGGCTAGCGGAAATTTGAAACAGGCATTAGCAGCAGCAGCCTTGCTATCCAAGAATTCTCCTTATTATCAAGAGGCAAAAAAATTGCCAATGAGTATAAAACTACCTTAATAGGTTAATCTCAGTTCGGAGTTAATCTAAAAGGTTTATTCTCGCTTCATTGCTCTGGCCATATCCCGTTGATCGTCACGTTTTTTAGAAGCTTCGCGCTTATCGTGAAGTTTCTTGCCCTTGCCTAAACCAATTCCAATTTTAACTCTGCCTCCTTTGAAATACATTTTTAGAGGGACAAGAGTTAAACCTTTTTGTTCTGTCTGTCCGATAAGTTTATTAATTTCCTTACGATGTAGCAGCAATTTACGAATCCGCAGAGGCTCATGATTAAAATAACTGCCGCCTGCGGTATAGGGAGAGATATGCACATTGCTTAACCAAGCTTCGCCGTTTTTGATAAAAGCATAGCCATCTCTGAGGTTGACTTTGCCTGCGCGAATTGATTTAACTTCTGTGCCGAATAATTCTATTCCTGCTTCGTAGGTTTCTAGTATTTCGTAAAGATAACGAGCCTGACGATTATCGCTAACTATTTTAACGCCTGCTGTTTGTTCCGCCATTCTAATATTTTGCAGCTTGCTGAGGATCTATTAGTATACCATTTGACTTTTATCTGCCAGAGAGAAAAGAATGATCTAGTTAAAAATCAAGAAGTTATCCCCAAAAATTCGCCCTATAAACCTTAATAAGTTAAGCGTAAATCAGAGCGAACTAAATCTGAACTAAATCTATTGTTTAACCATCAAGTTATTCACTAGACTAGATTTCTAATTGTTTCAGGGAAACATATATTTAGTAAATTCAGCAAACTTAAAATGACCAAATATAAATACTAATAATGATTTACAACATCGTTGTGTTGTAGCCACTAAATCTCTTGAAAATCACTGGCTATCTAGCTAGATATTACTAGACAAAATCCAATTAATATTACTCAAGCAGAAGGCAAATTAACAATTCACTGTAAATTTTTATTGAGTTTTGGGTTTAGCCTCAGCTTCTCGATCGATTTCGACAACATCTAGACACTGTAAATCTAGAGATTTATTTTCTTTAAGTCGCTCTTTAAGCTCACCCATACGCTTAATTTGACGAATTGGTAAATTAGCCGTCAAGGAAGTCATGCGTTGATCGTTAGAAAGAGAAAATTCCATTTCTTCGCGATTTACTTCAACATAGCGTGCTACTACGTCGAGGATTTCTTCTCGCATAGCTTCCATTATATCGGGATTAATACTGGCGCGATCGTGAGCAATAATTAGTTTTAAACGACTTTTAGCGTGACTTCGACTATTGGTGTTATTATTCCAGGGAAAAAGCATTTCCAGTAACCTTATAATCATGTTTAACATGGTCTATATTGGACGAACAAACTCAAGCAGCATCGTTCACGGGAGTATTGACAAATTAAAATTAGTTATGTTGGTTAACCACCAAACATCCGACGCAAACGAGTTAAAAGATTACCTTGATTTGCCATCAAGTCCAAAAATGGTACTTTTTCGCCTTCTAAACGGCGAGCAATATTAAGATATGCTTGAGCAGGAACAGAATCATACTCTCCTAAGACTAAAGGTTCTCCCTTATTAGTGGCAACAATTACTTTCTCATCATCAGGGACAACACCAATTAATGGCACGCCTAACAATTCAAGTACGTCCTCAACGCTCATCATTTTATTTTCCTCAACCATCCAGGGTTTAACTCGATTAACGATTAGGTTAATTTTGTTGACCCCTTCCGCTTCTAATAAGCCGATTACACGATCTGCATCCCTTACAGCTGCCACCTCTGGAGTTGTGACGATTAAGGCTTCTTTGGCAGCAGAAATAGCGTTACGAAAACCCAATTCAATACCTGCGGGACAATCGATTAAAATATAATCGTAACCTTTAGCCAAGGCAGTAGCGATTTTCTTCATCTGTTCGGGTTGAACTGACTCTTTATTGCGATTTTGCGCTGCGGGAAGCAATACTAACCCTTTAAGGCGCTTATCTTTGACCAGAGCTTGTGCCAGACGACACTCTCCAGCTAAAACATCGATCGCAGTATAGACAACTCTTTCCTCTAAACCTAGCAACAGATCTAGATTCCTAAGTCCAAAGTCAGCATCGATCAAAGCAACAGAACGGTTCTGTTTAGCAATCGCAGCTCCTAAATTAGATGTGGTGGTGGTTTTACCCACCCCTCCTTTGCCTGAAGTA
>JBDKJC010000313.1:0-5163 GCA_039796815.1 Cyanobacteriota bacterium
ATATCTTGCTATCTTGTTCAGCTTTTGTTGCAGCTTTTGCTGTTGATCTTGAATTTTAAGAATTTGATCTTGGGTACTTTTTTCTAAAGCGCTAACTACTGAATTTATCTTTTCAAATAGCTTTTGTTCCGATTGAGAAATAGACGCTTCAATTGTTGCCTGGGATTTTTGCAAATTTGCTTCAAGAGTATCTAATCTTTGATTATATTGATCTAGTTTAAAATTATATTCATCAATTTTATCGCCAAATAAAAGTTCTTGAAGTTGAGTAATATTACCTAATTTTTGGCGTATTTCTGTCTTACTAATTTCGTTCATGATATATTTTATAGGAAAAATAAAAGTAATTAATTGAGCTTAATTGGTAGCTGGACGATAATTTTTGTTCCCTGACCAACTTGACTATCCACGATAATTGAACCTTGATAGAGGTCGACAGATTTTTTGACAATTGACAACCCTAAACCAGTACCAGGAAATGAACTAACATTGTTTGCTCGATAAAATGATTCAAATAGATGTTTTTGTGATGCTTGAGGAATACCAATACCGCGATCGCTTACTTCAATTTTAATCGCTGAAGGCTCAATTTGATCGGTAATTATTAAATTAACTGCCGTTTTTGCAGGGGAATACTTAAGAGCATTGGAAAGTAAGTTATTTAAAACATGACTTAAAGTTGTTCGATCTAAATTAACGATGTCCGCTGCCAGACAATATTCAAAATTAACTGTATGCTTGGCATAGATCGAGGCTAATTTCTGAATAATCTTGAGACAGAAAGCTTTAAGATCTATTGGTTCTAGCTTGAGAGTTTGTTTATCCGATTCAGCTTTACTGAGAACTAAAATATCTTCTAATAAAGAGTTCATGGTCAAAGCTGCATCTTGAATTGATTGTAAATAGAATTCCTGATGGTTAGGGTTAAGTTCGGCTGCTTCTTCTCGCAGATTCTGCACACATAATAAAATACTGCTGAGAGGATTACGAAATTCATGGGAAGCCATTGAAATAAATCCTGACTTAAGTTCTCTCAGCTCTTTTTCGCGGGTGAGAGATTTCCGAATTTCTGCTTCTGCTTGTTTTCTAGCCGTAATATCTCGACCAATATAAACACAATTAAAAAAGTCTTTTACTTCGGTAAGGGCGATAAAACAGTGAAATTCAATCTGAATTGTTTGTGATTGTTTGCTCTTAAAATTAACTTCTATATCTTGTGAATTTAATTGCGAATTTAATAATGAACTATAGATTTTTTGATGATTGTAACTAGGGTCGGTAATTAAATCATCTATCGATTGATTGATTAAATCTGACTTGCTTTGCTTAAATAATTCGGTAGCAGATTTATTAACCCGCTCAATTATACCTAAAGGAGAAGTGATTAATAGTACATCCTGCATGGAAGCGATAATCTTGTTGGTGCAGTATTCAAATCTTTGTAGTTTGTTGAGTGCGATTTCAACTTCATTTAATCGTTGTACTGAAGATTGTTGTAATTTAGTAGACTTAGTGACATCTTCTAGAAAAATTACAATCTGCTGCTCAATAGCTTGAATCACCAGATTGAAATATAGCAGTTCACCGTCTTGCTGATAACGGAGAATAGCTTCTAGGGTAAAACTGTCTTGTTCTCCCTTGAGTATTTCTTGACAGGTTGTTTCTAAACCTACCATTTCAGGCAAACAGCTAAAAATATTTTGTCCTAAAATAACTGCTTGAGTCGTATAGTTTACTGCATCTGCCGAAAATTGCACAATTGTTAAATTGCGATCGCAAACTATATATGATTGGCTATCAGCAACGGGTATTAAATCCACAATTTAATAATTTTAATAATAATTAGCTTGATTGATAAATATTATGTTAGGTAGCTAGTTTAAAACTAAATAAATATATTTAAGTAAATAAATAAAAAGCGATGCAGTTGTTTGCGCTACATCGCTGGTAGATAATCTTATTTTCTTACTGTCACTACTAATAACGTAAACCCCTGCATCATTTACTGCCAAAGAAACGACTCAAAACTGTTTAAAGGTCTTGATGCGGTTTAGCTGTACAACCTAGTAAGAAAAATAACGAAGTGTATCCTTTATCCTTGAGGATAATCAGTTTAACGGTAACGTTTTTTACGACGGGCGATCGCTTTACGTTTGCGTTTTTCGATTGGCGTCTCGTGGTGACGACGACGTTTAATATCGGCAAAGATACCTGCTTTAGACACTTGACGTTTGAAACGACGCAGCGCAGATTCTATGTTTTCGTTCTGTCCAACAACCACTTGGGTCATTAAAAATCATCCTCCTTGTTTAATTACGACGGTTAGAATTTAGTTTATGGTTTATTAACCTATCGCTGTTGAGCTTTTTATTATAGCTGTACAGCAAAAAAACTTAGTTCTAAATTAAATACGAGACTCTACTTTTAATATTTATTATTTAGCATCCTCGATATCACACAGTACAGTATAAACCAATAACCTAATCCTATTTAATCCCACTAAATATATTTAGTCTAATCTTCAGACCAGCATTTTTAATGTAAAAAGTGGCGTGTACCGCTTAATACCATGACAATTCCTAACTCGTTAGCCGCAGCAATGGAATCTCGATCGCGAATTGACCCCCCTGGTTGAATAATAGCGGTAATTCCCGCAGCAGCAGCGCTGCGTACCGAGTCATCAAAGGGGAAGAAGCCATCACTAGCCATTACCGCCCCTTGAGCCTTTCCTCCCGCCTGTTCTAGAGCAATTTTAACTGCACCCACACGATTCATTTGTCCTGCACCAATACCCAAGGTAGTGCGATCGCGACTAACTAAAATAGCGTTAGATTTAACATGTTTAACTAATTTTTGGGCAAACAACATCTCAGCAATTTGTTCGGGGGTAGGTTGCTTTTGGGTCACCAGTTGCCAGTTATCGGGGTTTTCAACTTGCTCGTCGCTTGCTTGGACTAAAAACCCTCCAGCGATCGCTTTAATCGTTTCTGGCTGCCCTGTCGTTAAATCTGGTAATAATAAAATTCTTAATTTAGATTTAGCTGTTAGTATTTCTTCTGCTTCTGGATCGCACCCTGGCGCGACGATACATTCTAAAAATGTTTTGGTCAAGGCTTCGGCTGTAGCTGCATTAATCTTCTGATTTAAAGCCACAATCCCACCAAATGCCGAGACACTATCGGCATTAAAAGCTTTTTCATAAGCTTCTACCAAAGTATTTGCCACCGCTGCTCCACAGGGATTAGTGTGCTTTAAAACCGCTGCTGCGGGTTCGGCAGGGTCAAATTCAGCAATGATACGTCGGGCTGCTTCCAAGTCCACTAGGTTGTTATAGCTCAACTCCTTACCCTGAAGTTTATTTGCTACTGCCCATCCCGATGCTACATCAGTTTGATACCAGGCTGCGGGTTGATGAGGATTCTCACCGTAACGTAAAGACTGAACTTTAGTACCAGAGAGACTATAGTTATCTGGCAATGGCGACTGATTGAGATGGGCAAAATAAGCTGAGATAGCGCGATCGTAACTATTGGTATGGGCAAAGGCATTTCCCGCCATCTGCTGGCGAAATTTGAGCGATACGTCACCATTAGACTGTTCGTATTCAGCTAGATACTGCTCATACTGCTCGGGACTACATAATACCGTGAGGTAGTGATAGTTTTTGGCTGCTGCACGAATTAAAGTAGGACCTCCAATATCAATTTGTTCAATTGCTTCGGCTACACTAACGTTTGGTTGAGCGATCGTTTTGGCAAAAGGATAGAGATTTACTACTACTAAATTAAACGGACGAATATTATTAGCCACCAATTCCGCTCGATCCTCTGGCAAATCCTGACGAGCTAAGATCCCACCATGAATACGAGGATGTAGAGTCTTAACCCTCCCCCCTAAAATTTCTGGAGATCCTGTATAGTCGCTTACCTTGATAACGGTAATGCCAGCATCCTGTAAAATTTTAGCTGTACCACCGCTGCTAACGATCTCAAACTGATGGGCTACTAATTTACGAGCTAATTCCACAATCCCAGTTTTATCAGAAACGCTTAATAGTGCTAGACGGCTCATAGGTTGCTCCTGCCTCAAACGATGGTAATCTCTACCTTATGATATTTTCGAGATTTTAAAAATATTTTATGAATTTCACTTCAAGCAGTAAGATGAGCTTTTCCATGAGTTTTCTGAATTTCATGGGTATTCAAGTACGTTAATATGATTTTATTGGCTGAATTTACCTAAAAGCTACCTGTAAATGTCTTAATTTGTGGGGGATTACGAATAAAAGTGAATCGCTTAATGCGCCATTTTTTTCGAGAGTGCTAGCTCTCTTCACAAAATCTTCACGAAAAAATTGTAATTTTGCAGTGATGTTGATTTAAATTTTAATAGTTAAAAACTAAAAATTAAAAATTAAAAATTTAATAACCACTACTAACAAATAACCGAGTAATATGTTTGTATCATTTTAAATCAAGTTTAATCGACGATGTATAAGATTTTCAAAACAGTCACATAGTAGAGATTGACCAAAACATCTTACTCTGTCAGTTGAATTTTCAAAAGTCCTCTTGCATTAAACAATATTACAAAAAAATGTTGAATATATGTCAACAAGCTCAATTTTGTGTACAGTAGTGAGGAAGAAATTCTAAATTTTAATCTAGGCTATTTTTTTGCCATTTAAATAAAATAAATTGTTCCTTGACGCATATCAAAGCTTGGATGCTCATAATTAAATAAAGAGTTATCAGTTTTAAACTCATGAAAATATTGCCAGAAACAAATCTAGCTAATGTTAGCAACGGTAATTCTGAGAGAGATGCTGAAATAGTCTCCAATCATAGCTCAGAGAATAATTCTCAACTCTCTCCTAGGAATGTAGGCAACAACGAAGGATCTCAGCTAACAGTTTTGAATCCTGAGCAGCAGTCTTCCGCTTTAGCAGTTACTAATAGTAGTGATAGCCAAATAGAACCAACTCAATGGTCGCCAGCGATGCAATCGTTACTGGAAGAACCTCCATCTAACCTACCCCTACAATTAATTGTGGGAGGAGTGGTATTTTGTTTAACTTTTTTAGCCTGGGCTTGGTTTGGCCAAATAGATCAAATTGGTAAGGCTCAAGGAAAACTGATACCCAAAGGAGAAGCTTACAAGATT